>NZ_JBHXNW010000001.1:127764-140874 GCF_042717365.1 Streptomyces sp. NPDC058534 | reverse complement strand
CACTCTCACCCGCCTCGTTCTTTGGTTTTTTTGTGGTTGTGGGTGTGGTGTGTGGGGGTGGGGGGGGGGGGGGGGGGGGGGGGGGGGGGGGCGGGCCGCCCCCCCCCCCCCCCCCCCTACCTCAACCGAAGAGAACGATCAGCACCCGACCAGCCGCGAAGCCAGGTACCCCTCGATCTGGTCCAGCGACACGCGTTCCTGCTTCATGGTGTCCCGCTCGCGAACCGTCACCGCGTTGTCGTCCAACGTGTCGAAGTCAACCGTCACGCAGAACGGCGTACCGATCTCGTCCTGACGCCGGTACCGGCGCCCGATCGCCCCGGCGTCGTCGAACTCGATGTTCCAGTTCTGCCGCAGCGCCTGCGCGAGCCCCTTCGCCTTGGGCGACAGCTCGGGGTTGCGGGACAGCGGCAGCACGGCGACCTTCACCGGGGACAGCCGCGGGTCGAGCCGCAGCACGGTGCGCTTCTCCAGCTTGCCCTTGGCGTTCGGCGCCTCGTCCTCGATGTACGCGTCGAGCAGGAAGGCGAGCATCGCCCGCCCGACACCGGCCGCCGGCTCGATGACGTACGGCGTCCAGCGCTCGCCGGCCTCCTGGTCGAAGTAGGAGAGGTCCTGGCCGGAGGCCTTGGCGTGCGAAGAGAGGTCGTAGTCGGTGCGGTTGGCGACACCCTCCAGCTCGCCCCACTCGCTGCCGCCGAAGGAGAAGCGGTACTCGATGTCCGCGGTGCGCTTGGAGTAGTGGGAGAGCTTCTCGGCCGGGTGCTCGAACCAGCGCATGTTCTCCTCGCGGAGACCCAGGCCCGTGTACCAGTTCCAGCGCTGCTCCATCCAGTACTCCTGCCACTTCTCGTCCTCGCCCGGCTTGACGAAGAACTCCATCTCCATCTGCTCGAACTCGCGGGTCCGGAAGATGAAGTTGCCGGGCGTGATCTCGTTGCGGAAGGACTTGCCCATCTGGGCGATACCGAACGGCGGCTTGCGGCGCGAAGTGGTCTGCACCTGGGCGAAGTTGGTGAAGATGCCCTGGGCGGTCTCGGGCCGCAGGTAGGCGACGGAGCCGCTGTCCTGGGTCGGGCCGAGGTGGGTGGAGAGCAGACCGGAGAACTGCTTGGGCTCGGTGAAGGTGCCCTTGTTGCCGCAGTTGGGGCAGTTGAGGTCGGCCAGGCCGTTCTCGGGGGCCTTGCCCTTCTTCTCCTCGTAGGCCTCCTCCAGGTGGTCCGCGCGGAACCGCTTGTGGCAGGAGGTGCACTCGGTCAGCGGGTCCGTGAAGGTGGCGACGTGACCGGAGGCCACCCAGACGTCGGGGGCCAGGATCACGGAGGAGTCGAGACCGACGACGTCCTCGCGCGAGGTGACCATGTAGCGCCACCACTGGCGCTTGAGGTTCTCCTTGAGCTCGACACCGAGCGGACCGTAGTCCCAGGCGGCGCGCTGACCGCCGTAGATCTCACTGCAGGGGAATACGAAGCCACGGCGCTTGCTCAGGCTGACGATGGTGTCGATCTTGTCGGCGGCCACGGTGCTCTCTTCATTACGACGACGGGCGACGAAGCGAGATGCTTCCAGAGAATGCTTCAGGTTACCGGCGTGGACTGCCCCTCAACCAAATCGGGGCCCCACCGGTCCTGCGGACCCCCGACACGACCGCTTGTTGACAACCGTTTCCATATTTGTTGAAAATGAATCCCATGAACGTACGACGACGTCACATATCCGGCATAGCAGTCACCGCGGCCGCCGCGCTCGGCCTCGGGACCCTCTCGGCCTGCGCCGGCGACAGCGCGGCGGCGGGCAACACGGACAAGTTCGACGTCGTCGCGTCGTTCTACCCCATGGCCTTCCTCGCCGAGCAGGTCGGTGGTGATCACGTCAACGTCACCAGTCTGACCGAGCCCGGCCAGGAACCGCACGACCTGGAGATCAGCGCCAAGCAGCGCGCCCAGCTGGAGGAGACGGACGCCGCACTCTTCCTCAAGGGCCTGCAGCCCTCCGCCGACGAGGCCATCGCCCAGTCCGGCGCCGAGACGAAGATCGACGCGGCCACGCTGACCGCCCTGGAGGAGCACGGCTCCGAGGTCGGCGGGCACGAGCGCTCCGAAGACGAGCACGCAGAGCACGGCCACGACCACGGCGAGGAGGGCGGCAAGGACCCCCACATCTGGCTCGACCCGGTCAAGTACGCCGAGGTCGCCGAGGGGGTCGGCAAGGCCTTCGAGAAGGCCGACCCCGACCACGCGGCCGACTACAAGAAGAACACCGAGGCGCTGGTCGCGAAGCTCGGCGGCCTGAACACGAAGTTCGAGACCGGGCTGAAGGACACGAAGACCAAGGTCTTCATCACCACGCACTCCGCCTTCGGCTACCTCGCCGAGCGCTACGGCCTGACCGAGGAGGCCATCAGCGGCCTCAGCCCCGAGTCCGAGCCCAGCGGCGCCCGGGTCAAGGAGCTTGAGAAGATGGCGAAGGCCGACGGCGTCTCCACGGTCTTCTACGAGACGCTCGTCAGCGACAAGACCGCGAAGACGGTCGCCAAGGACGCGAACCTCAGGACGGACGTCCTCGACCCGATCGAGGGCATCACCGACAAGTCCCGCGGCGACGACTACTTCCAGGTCATGGAAGCCAACCTCAAGGCCCTGCGGACGGCCCTGGGTGCCAAGTGATCAACTCACCGGAGGGCGGCATGAGCGAGCCCGTCAACGTCATCTCGCTGCGCGGCGTGCGCGCCGAACTCGGCTCACGCCCCGTCCTGCGCGGCATCGACCTCACCGTGCGCCGCGGCGAGGTCGTCGCCCTGCTCGGCGCCAACGGCTCGGGCAAGTCCACGGCCGTGCGCACCGTCATCGGCCAGGTGCCGGTCACCGCCGGGGAGATCGAGCTGTTCGGCGCCCCGCGCCGCCGGTTCCGCGACTGGGCGCGCGTGGGCTACGTCCCGCAGCGCACCACGGCCGCGGGCGGCGTCCCCGCGACGGTGACCGAGGTGGTCTCCTCCGGGCGGCTGTCCCGGGCCCGCTTCGGCCTGCTGCGCAAGGCCGACCACGAGGCCGTGCGCCGCGCCCTCGCCCTGGTCGGCATGGCGGACCGGGCCAAGGACTCGGTGAACGCCCTCTCCGGCGGCCAGCACCAGCGCGTGCTGATCGCCCGCGCGCTCGCCGCCGAACCCGAACTGCTGATCATGGACGAGCCGATGGCGGGCGTCGACCTGGCCAGCCAGGAGGTGCTGGCCGAGACGCTCAGGGAGCAGGTCGCGGCGGGCACCACGGTCCTGCTCGTGCTGCACGAGCTGGGCCCCCTGGAGCCGCTGATCGACCGGGCGGTGGTGCTCCGCGACGGCTGCGTGCTGCACGACGGCCCGCCCCCGGAGGCGGTCGGCCAGCACGCGCTGCCCGGCCACGACCACGTGCACCCGCACGCGCCCACGGACGCCGAACCGATCCGCACCGGCCTGCTGAGCTGAGAAGGCGACGACTATGGAAATCCTGAACTACGCCTTCATGCAGCGGGCCCTGCTGGCGGCCGTCCTGGTCGGCATCACCGCCCCCGCCGTCGGCATCTACCTGGTCCAGCGCCGCCAGGCCCTCATGGGCGACGGCATCGGCCACGTGGCGATGACCGGCGTCGGCCTCGGCTTCCTGCTCTCCTGGTCCCCGGTGTGGATGGCGACCCTGGTCTCCGTGCTGGGCGCCGTCCTGATGGAGCTGATCCGCTGGTACGGCAAGACCCGCGGCGACATCGCCCTCGCGATGCTCTTCTACGGCGGCATGGCCGGCGGTGTGATGTTCATCAACCTCGCGCCGACGGGCTCCAGCGCCAACCTCACCTCGTACCTCTTCGGGTCCCTGTCCACGGTGAGCGAGTCCGACGTCACGGCGATCTGCGTGCTGGCCGCCTTCGTGGTCCTGGTCACCCTGGGCCTGCGCCGGCAGCTGTTCGCGGTCAGCCAGGACGAGGAGTTCGCCCGGGTCACCGGCCTGCCGGTGCGCGCGCTGAACCTGCTGACGGCCGTCACGGCCGCGGTGACGGTGACGGTCGCGATGCGCGTCGTCGGGCTGCTGCTGGTGTCGGCGCTGATGGTGGTCCCGGTGGCCGCCGCGCAGCAGCTCACCCGCAGTTTCGCCGCCACCTTCGCGATCGCCGTCGCGCTCGGCGTCACCGTGACGATCGGCGGCACGGTCACCTCGTACTACCAGGACGTGCCGCCCGGCGCGACGATCGTGCTGCTCACCATCGGCGCGTTCGTCCTGCTGACCGCGCTGGCGGCACCGCTCGCCCGGCGACGCGCGCGAGCGCTCACCGCGGAGCGGCCCGCCGCGGATCCGGCGGAGTGCAAGATTCCGGCCACCCGGGGGGCCACCGACGAGGTCGGCGTCTGACCGCGGGCGAACCGGGCTGGCACAATGGCCCGGCAAGCCGCCAAGACGTGAGGAGGAATCCGGTGACGACCGCTGGACCGCCCGTGAAGGGCCGCGCCACCCGGCAGCGGGCCGCCGTGTCGGCGGCCCTCCAGGAGGTCGAGGAGTTCCGCAGCGCACAGGAGCTCCACGACATGCTCAAGCACAAGGGCGACTCGGTCGGGCTCACCACGGTCTACCGCACGCTTCAGTCCCTCGCCGACGCCGGCGAGGTGGACGTCCTGCGCACCGCCGACGGCGAGTCCGTCTACCGCCGCTGCTCCACCGGCGACCATCACCACCACCTGGTCTGCCGCTCCTGCGGCAAGGCCGTCGAGGTCGAGGGCCCAGCGGTGGAGAAGTGGGCCGAGGCCATCGCCGCCGAACACGGCTACGTCAACGTCGCGCACACGGTGGAGATCTTCGGTACGTGCGCGGACTGCGCGACGGCCGGTAGCTAGCCCTGTCGCCCGCTGGGCTCCGCTGTCGGTACCGCCGGGGTCACCGCCGCCAGAAGCAGCACGATCGCGGCGATGACGAGCAGCGCCCGTCCGGTGCCCAGCGGCACCAGCAGCAGGGTGCCCAGCGCGCCGCCCGCGAAGATCCCCGTCACGGTGGCCGTCCACCGCGCCCTCGCGAGCCGCTGCCGCCCCGTCGCCCCCCGCAGAACCGCACGCGGCTGCTTCAGCACGTCATTGATCAGCTCGGCCATCGCGGTCTGGCTCAGCAGCGTCGGCATCCCCGGCACGTGCATGCGCAGCGCGGTGGAGGCGCGCAGCCCCATGGCCAGCGCGACGGTCCCGACGACCACGTGTTCGGCCCGGGGTTCGGCGGACCCGCTGCCGTGCCGCGCGAGGGCCAGGGCGCCGGCCAGGACCAGCAGCAGCCCCTCCACCACCAGCCCGATCGCGAACCAGGGCCGCCCCCGCTCCGCGAGCCACATCAGTACGACGGCCCCCACCGCCGCACCCAGCATGAACGCCACGATGGCCGTGGCGGGCCGCGCCACCGGCACGTCGCCCTCCCCGGGCCAGCGCGAACGACAGGAACAGCACGTTGCCGGTCGCCAGCGCGCAGAAGACCTCGCCCATGGTCAGGAAGCTGACGGCGTCGACGGCGCCCGCGAGCACCGTGAGCACGGTCATGACGGCGATACGCCGGACGTCGGGCGGGGACACGGAGGGCTCGGCCATGCCGCCAGCATGAGCAGCGCGCCGGGGCGGCCACCGCAACCCCCGAGGTGACACGCGCCCGAAGCACCCGAGCGGGCCGTTACGACTGCCTGCCCTCCATGGCGAGCAGCTCCTCGTTCGGGATGGCCCCGCCGAACCGCCGGTCGCGGGAGGCGAACTCCAGGCACGCCCGCCACAGGTCGCGCCGGTCGAAGTCGGGCCACAGCACGTCCTGGAACACCATCTCGGCGTACGCGCTCTGCCAGAGCAGGTAGTTGGACGTGCGCTGCTCGCCGCTGGGCCGCAGGAACAGGTCCACGTCCGGCATGTCCGGGTAGTACAGGTACTTCGCGAGGGTCTTCTCGTTGACCTTCGACGGGTCGAGCCGCCCGGCCCGCACGTCCTCGGCGAGGGCCTGCGCCGCGTCGGCGATCTCGGCGCGGCCGCCGTAGTTCATGCAGAAGTACAGCGTCAGCCGGTCGTTGTCCTTGGTCTGCTCCTGCGCGACCTGGAGTTCCTTGGCGACGGACTTCCACAGCTTGGGCATCCGCCCCACCCAGCGGACGCGGATCCCCAGCTCGTCGAGCTGGTCGCGGGTCTTGCGGATGAAGTCCCGGTTGAAGTTCATCAGGAAGCGCACCTCGTCCGGCGACCGCTTCCAGTTCTCGGTGGAGAAGGCGTACAGGGAGATGTTCTTCACGCCCATCTCGATCGCGCCCTGGAGCACGTCGAGCACCCGCTCGGCCCCGACCTTGTGCCCCTCGGTCCGCGGCAGCCCGCGGTCCTTGGCCCAGCGCCCGTTGCCGTCCATGACGATCGCCACATGCTCGGGGACCAGCTCACCGAGGCCCGGGGGCCGCGCGCCGGACGGGTGCGGCTCCGGTGTCCTGTACTCCCGGCGCTGCCGCCCCAGGATCCCGCGTACGGCCATGTGTCTCTCGTCTCCTTCAGGATTTCTCGACGTATCGCAGGGAGCGCAGGCCGCGCTCCAGGTGCCAGTGCAGATAGGCGGACACCAGCCCGCTGCCCTCCCGGACGTACCGCGGCTCGCACGCGTCCGCGGTCCCCCAGTCTCCCGTGAGCAGCGCCCCGAGCAGTTCCAGGGCCTGCGGCGAGGGTACGACGCTGCCGGGCACCCGGCAGTCGGCGCAGACGGAACCGCCCGACCCGACCGAGAAGAACCGGTTGGGACCGGGCAGGCCGCACTTCGCGCAGTCCCCGAAGGTCGGCGCGTACCCGTTCACAGCCAGCGAGCGCAGGAGGAACGCGTCGAGCACGAGGTTCGGCGCGTGCTCGCCCCGGGCGAGGGTGCGCAGCGCGCCGACGAGCAGCAGGTACTGCTGCACCGCCGGCTCGCCCTCGTGGTCGGTGAACCGCTCGGCCGTCTCCAGCATGGCCGTCCCGGCGGTGTAGCGGGCGTAGTCCGTGACGATCCCGCCGCCGTACGGAGCGATGGTCTCGCTCTGCGTGCACAGCGGCAGCCCGCGCCCGACCAGCTCGCTGTTCCTGGCGAAGAACTGCACGTCGACGTGCGAGAACGGTTCGAGGCGGGCCCCGAACTTCGACTTCGTCCGCCGCACCCCGCGCGCCACGGCGCGTACGCGTCCGTGACCGCGCGTGAGCAAGGTGATGATCCGGTCCGCCTCACCCAGCTTCTGGGTGCGCAGCACGATGCCGTCGTCGCGGAACAGACTCATGCCGCCCATTCTCGCGCATGCCTCACGGCACCTCGCCACGGCTTCTCGCATTGGTGTACGCCATCGCCGCACTGAGCCGCTCGGCCGGGGTGGCATGACGTACGTCACCGGGCTCGGCGTCCCACTCCTGACCCCCGCCGTACGGTCGCATCTGGACGTACGGCCCCTCGTGCCCCATGACGACGCCGACGCGTCCGGTACGGGTGTCGACGGCGTGGGAACCGACGGGCGGCATCATCGCAGCGCCGCCGCGAGTCGCTGCGCGGTCTCGACGGAACACCGCCCCAATTCGACGAGCGGACAGGGGGCCTCCCGCGCGAGACTCACCGGGTCCAGCCCGAGGGACGGCAGAGTAATTCCTGCCTTCGTGAGTGCCGCGCGCAATTCTTTCACCGTGTCCTCCGCTTCTTCGACGCAGAGCGTCGAGTGTGGTGCCTTCACCGTGCTCCCCTTCCCTTTTCGGTTTCACTCTTCGTATCCCTACAGTGCCGCTCCGCACCTACACTCGACAGGAGTACGTGCACTACAAGTGCGGGTCAGCGCATGGGGGTTGGTTATGGCCAACGGTTCACGGCAGGCGGCGTGGGAGTTCTTCGGGGCCGAACTCAAGCGGCGGCGGGAGGACGCGGGGATTACCCAAGTGGAGCTGGGGGCGCGGGTTTTTGTCTCCGGCGGCTACATCGGCCAGTTCGAACAGGCCATTCGGAAGCCGCAGCTGGATGTGGCGCAGCGGATTGACGAGACACTACAAACCGACGGTATTTTCGAGCGGCTGTGGCAAAAACTCATCAAGGAGCAGCGGTACGCGGAGTACTTCGCGCACGCGGCGGAACTGGAGCGGCTGGCGACGAGCATCTGTGAGTGGGCGCCCGCCGTGGTCCCGGGGCTCTTGCAGACGCCCGGTTACGCCCGCGCGATCTACTTCGCGAGCAACCCGCTCTCCACGGATGCGTACATGGAGGAGATGGTCGGTCTCCGCATGGACCGTGCTCAGCTCCTGAAGGACGCTGCACGACCGGTGTATTGGGTGCTCATGCACGAGGCCGTACTGCGAGTGCCGGTCGGCCCTCCGACGGTGATGGCCGGGCAACTGGACCACATCTCGGAGGCAGTACGCAGCCGCAAGGCGCTGGTGCTGGTAGTCCCGTTCTCCGCCGGGGCGCATCCGCAGATGGGCAAGTTGACCAGGTTGATGGAGTTCGAGGACGCACCGCCGACCGTCTATACAGAGGCCGTGCTGTCGGGCAATCTGCTGGACGATCCGGCAGTAGTGAAGCGGGTACAAGCGGATTACGATCTCCTCAGGGCCGCAGCTCTGCCACTGGAGGCGTCCCTGGACATGATCGAGGCGGCGGCGGAGGGGTACAGACGATGCGGCGCGGATACGACCTGACCAGTGCCCGTTGGCGCAAGAGCAGTTACAGCGGCGGGAGTGGCGGCGAGGAGTGCGTCGAGGTCGCGTACGACTTCCCCGGCGCCGCCCGCTGGCGGAAGAGCAGCTACAGCAACGGCGAGGGCGGCGACTGCGTCGAGGTCGCCGACGGAGTCCCCGGCGTCGTGCCCGTCCGGGACAACAAGGTGGCCGACGGGCCAGTGATCGTCATCAGGCCGGCCGCGTGGACGGAGTTCGTACGCACCGTCGGGGCCGCCCGCTTCTTTGCCAGTGTCGTGCCTCCGCGACCCGAGTAAAGGGCGCTACGCGTCGGCTTCGCCGGTCGGCCTACAGCAGACGCTTGACCCGTGGGTCGTCTCGCGTCGCTGCCGTGCTACCCGAACCGAGCCACGCGGCAGCGGCGCCGCCTTCTCTCTGCCGTTCTCTTCGCGGCGGCCTTCCTGCCGCCCGCCTTCTTCAGCGCCTAGCAGGGACCGAATCGGTCGCGCCGAGGCACTGCCAAGGGCAGCCGCTGAGCACGGCGGGCGGCGCGGGGTGTCGGCCCGGCCGGCGCAGCCACCCTTCTCCAACTGAGCGAACTGAGGTTCCCCCGGCATGGAGCATCCATAGGTTCTCCGCGAGAGAGTTGTCGTACGAGTCCCCGACGGATCCCATTGACGCCTGAACTCTCGCCCATACCCGACGAGTTGTCAGCTTCACGAAGGTGTATTGACATCCGTGGTCGGCGTGGTGGATGAGCTTGCCGGGCTCGACCTCGCGGGAGGCGAAGTCGTACTCGAGGGTGGTCAGTACCAGGTCGGCGTCCGCTCGGGCGGGAGTCTCCCAGGCGACGACGCGGCGAGAGAAGGCGTCGCGGATCGCGTAGAGCCAACTATGAGCCTTCGCTGGTGGAGGTCATCGTGAGGTCGGTGACCAACAGCCGGTTCGGGGACTTCGCGGTGAAGTCCCGCTCGACCAGATCCGAGGCAAGGGTGGCTTTGGAGTCGCGGCGTGTGAAGCCCCTGCGGCGCGGGCTGACGCCCGTGATGTCGGCCTCCCGCATCAGTCGCTCGACCCGCTTGCGCCCCACGCGGGCGCCTTCGCGTTTCAGGACGGCTTGCACGCGCGGCGAGCCGCAGACGCCAACGGAATCGGCGTGGATCTCCTTGATCTGGTCGGTGAGTTCGGCATCTCGGCGCACCCGTTCGCATGGCTCCTTCTAGCGCGGCGCCAGCGGTAGTAGGTGGAGGATGGGATGTGCAGTTCCCGGAGTACCAGCTCGCCCCCCCCGGCGGGGATGCTCATCGATGAGCGCCGTCGACTGGGCCGGGTCGGGTCCAGCTGGGCCGCGAAAAAGCCCGAGGCCGTCCGCAGCACGTCATTGGCCCGCTTGAGCTGGGCGTTCTCTTCACGCAGGGCCATGAGCTCGGCCCACTGTGGGTGGTGAGCCGGTCGTTGCGCTCGTGGCATCCGCCTCGGCCTGACGGATCCAGCCGCGCAAGGCCTCGGGATGCACACCGAGGTCGACGGCGAGATTCTTGATCTGCGGCTTCGGATCGGATGTGTGATACATCCGTACCGCACGCTCACACAACTCCAACGCGTACTTTCCGGGGCAGCCATGGTCACAGGACCTCTCATGTCCCATCTGACCGTCTGACACCATCCGTGTATCTCGGGGAAACCTCGAACGAGCCCGGGGCGACCGCGACGACTGGCCACTCGTGGAAGCTTTCGCGCGGGCCTTTGCTTTCGCTGATGCCCTCCCTGACCTCGCGTGATCAGATTGCTGATGCGCCGTGGTGGGTCAGCAGGGCTGTGTACGCGGCTTCTGCTGCTCGGCCCTGAGCGGTGCCGGGGGGTGTATGCGCAAGAAAGTCTTCGGTGGTGCCTTGCTGCAGGATGGAGCCTGCGTTGAGCACGGTGACGTGGTGGGCTTCTTCGGCGAGGTCGGCCACATCGTGCGTCGACAGAAGGATTTGCACGCCTTCAGTGACGAGACTTGCGAGAAGGTCTCGAAAGACGCGTCGCTGGTGAGGGTCCATGCCGGCCGTCGGCTCGTCTAGCAGCAGGATGCGGGCGTTGTGCACCAGGGCCGCTGCTACGCCGACCCGGCGCAGTTGACCGCCGGAGAGCCGGCCGCTCTTCTCATTGACCTTGTCCGTGAGTTGCACGCGGTTGAGTGCACGGCGCGCTTGGCTCCATGCGTCTTTGCGGCTCATGCCCTTGAGCCAGCCTGCGTAGGCGACGTATTCGCGTGCGGTCATGGAGGGGAGGGACACAATGTCCTGGGGCATCCATGCCACTGTTTCACGGAACTTCTTGGTGCCGGCGGGCGTCCCGTCCAGCGTCACATGGCCGGCGGACGGGCGTATGACGGAGGCTGCCAGCTTGAGCAGCGTTGACTTGCCTGCGCCGTTGGGG
The DNA here is from genome assembly GCF_042717365.1 of Streptomyces sp. NPDC058534. NCBI lineage: Bacteria > Bacillati > Actinomycetota > Actinomycetes > Kitasatosporales > Streptomycetaceae > Streptomyces > Streptomyces sp. NPDC058534. The sequence goes on along the minus strand of NZ_JBHXNW010000001.1, from coordinate 129,815 downwards.
CCGAGCAGGACCGTTAGTCCGGAGGGAAGGTGGTAGGTGAGGTCCTGCAGGATCGGGCCCCTGCGTCGTCGGTACGCGTAGGTGCAGGATGCCAGTTCCAGGGTCATGAGATCTTCCTTGAGGTGTACAGCTGCGCGAAGATGCCGCCAGCGAGCATCAGTGTCGCTCCGACGGTGGCGTGCAGGGCACCGACCGGTTCCGCGATGACGGTCCACGGGTGGGCGTCGCCCGTGGAGCGAAATCCGACCATGACCACGGTGATCGTCCATGCAGTGGGAACGAGTGCTGCGGCTCCTTGGGAGAGGATGCGGGAGCACAGCATTAGCCCGGTCAGGAACAGTGTGTTGCGGCCGATTGTGTCGGCTGGTGGAACCTGCATGAACTGGTGCGCAAGTTGGCCGACCGCGAGGGCGCTGAGCATGGTGACGCCGACGAGGGCGGCGTCCCTGAGTGCCACGTTGCGTACGGCAGGTGCCTCAGCAGCGGCGAGGCCCGACCCGAGGCACAGCGTCAAGCCGGCGACGAGTGGTATGGGGACGAAAAGCGAGAGGGCGGTCTGGGTACCGCCGACCAGGGAGGGCAGAACGACGACCACGTCACCGATGAGGATGGTGAGGACGGCGAAGAGCAGGAATGTGGCGGTGAGGACCGTGGGGGCACGCCGTGCTTTGAGCCAGAGGATCACGTGCCGCTCCGGCTGCACGCGGCCGTCACAGCCTTCTCGTACCAGGCGCTCTGGTCGGCGGCGGGTTTCGTCAGGATCTGCTTGACGGCGTATTGGACCTGCTGGTTCGCCTTGGCGCCGTCGCGCGAAGGCAGTTCTCCCGCCATGCGCTGAACGTAGTCCTTGTCTGCTCCCACGATGGAGGCTGCCCACAGCTGTGCGGCCTGAGCTGGCGCTGTGTTCACGCGAGTGCAGGGGAACCGGACCGCCGCCATGGCGATTTGGTAGCGGATCGTGCCCTTCGCAGCGGCGGCGGTCAGGGGCAGACGCCATGTCGCATTCGTGGAGCCGCGGTAGCCGCGTCCGTCCGAGATCCGGTCGGTGATGAGCGTGGGAGATACTTGGAGGCCTCGTGCCCGCAGGGCCGTAAGGGCGGACAACGATTCGCTGCGTACGTCGGTCAGCGCGCTCGCGGTCGCCTGCGGCATGCACACCTTCGGCGCTTGTCCGCGGCATTCGACCGGGGCCTGGCCGGTGACGAGGGACGGGTCGTGTCCCCAGTCGTGAGTGATGCTGTACGCGCCGGACATGCACCCCACCGCGACGAGGCATCCCAGCAGTGGACGCACCCATCGGTACCGCAGCGGTGCCCACAAGACCGCAATGCCGACCGCGAGACCTCCGCCGAAGAGCATGGGCGCTGCGATTGAAGAGAGCCCAGGCACCTCCCCGAAGCTCAGATCCGCGTACTGACCGGAGACATGACGTATCCAGTACGGGTGGATCGCCCGGGTGAAGGCGACAAGTACGAAAGTCATGATGGCGACGATCGGGGCGGCGAAGAGACGCGGGACGCGCAGTCCCACCGCGAAACCGATCACTGCATGAGCGACGGCCAGGAACATCGCCATCACCGGAAGGCGAAGACTGTCGATGGTCGGCCAGGTCTGTTCCCTGATCAAATTTATCGCGGGCGGTATCAGCAGGACCGCCCACGACAGCAGAATGACGGGCGTCAGAATATTGGCGGCGACTCGAAAACGTGAGCGTGACGGGGCGAGTTGCCACATACCGCTGGCTGACATTCTTCCGCTTTCCCATGCGGCCAGGGAAGCAGCGACCGAATATGCGATCGCGTAGAGCATCATCATGGGTGATGCCACCAGAGCAGGAGCCCAGCCGTGGAATTCGGAGAGTGGATGCGCCTCTCCTGCGTTGTAGTAGAAAAGCATCAGCAGGAGGACGAACGGCGCTGCCCAGAGCACACCGCCGGAACGCAGACTGGTAGCGATTTTCATCGACAATCTTTCAGGAGATGCAGGTCGCACCCGGTGGGAAGTGCAGTTGCACTTCCCACCGGTGGTAATAGGTGTTGGGGTTGAGCGGC
>NZ_JBHXNW010000001.1:0-127754 GCF_042717365.1 Streptomyces sp. NPDC058534 | reverse complement strand
TCTCGGCTGTTAGTGATTGATAAACAAATATTCTTCCGCTCGCCGCGCCCCCGCCGGGGTGCGTGGCTTGTCACCTCCCCCCGGGGGGCGGCGCCGGACTAGTCGGCCTTCGTCGTGTCGACGGATACGTTGTCGACGTCAATGTAAGGGCCGCTGCTGGTCGAACCGCCCAGCTTCATGATCTGGAAGTACACACTCACCGTGCTCCCCGGCAGGTCATTCCACTCACCGTTGCTGGTCTGACCCTTGAAGCATGCGCTGAAGGTCTTGTTGTCGTAGGAGTCGTCCGGCAGCGCGGTGATGTCGCGCCACATCTGCACGTCCACGTTATCCGGCAACGAGTACGTCGAGCCTATGTGGCAGCCCCTGAACTGAATCTGGGAGTAGCTCTGGTCATCCCAGCGGCGGGACTCGAAATCAACCCCGGCCTGAGTCATGTAACTGCTCCAGTTCGCCAGAGCCTGAGGGGGCAAGGACGAGAAGCACGGTGGAAGCGATGCCGGTCACAGCGGCAACGCGAGTCCTGACCTTCACTGATTCCTCTTTCCGATTGCATCCGATCGAGTAAACAGGAAAGCCGGATCCGCGATCGCACCAAATGGCGCGATTCCCCCCATTTAACTCAGAACGAGGGGATCAGTCGACTCGCCCCCTTGATTCACGCGAACTTTACCTTACGGGTGCCATGTTGATCAATGGTGAAGATTCCGCAAGCGTCGCACCACACAGGGGCTGCATTTCAATTTTTATCCTAAAATTATTTGAGACATACCTCCTATCCTTACTGTCCTCCTTTCACTCTATTGATCCGAAACGGTTGGGGGCTGGGTCGTTGTTGGGGTGTGAGAGAGCTGGCCGGGGGGACGCGCGGTATCTGTCGCCCTCGGCGCAGGAGGCCCTTCGACTGCGGGCGGTGGCTGCGTTGGTAGCGGGACGGGCACCGTGAGGACGTAGCGACAGTCTTCGGGGTGTCGTTGAAGGCGTTGACACTTGGTGGGTGAAGTGGCAGGCCGGGGCCGTGGTGCGCTGGTCATGCAGTCCCGGGGCAACCCTGTTGAGGTGCACAGAGTGCTCGGGGAGGCCGAGTAGGCCGCGGTGCGGCAGGCAGTCCTCGATCACCAGCCCTGCTAGGTGGGCTTGAGCGGGCAGTTGTGGACGCGGCGGCTGGTGGGCGAACGATCGCGAAGCTGTACCGGGCGCGGCTCACCGAGCCTGGGATGGACAAGTACCTGATGCATCCCTGGACCTGTTCGAGTCGGCAGCGGAGGACTTCAGACGATGCGCGAGTTCGACCTAAACAGCGCCTTCTGGCGCAATAGCAGTTACAGCGACGCCAAGGCGGCAGCTGCGTCAAGGTCGCCGCACGGAAATCGCCGTCCCGCCGCCGCCGGTGGCCACGCCGCCGCGCGGCTCGGGTGCTTCGAAGGGCTGCGTGTCCGGCTCGCACGTCGTCCCGGCCGGCGGGAGGACGCCGTCGACGAGGTAGCGGCTCACGTGGTCGCCCACGCAGCCGCTGGGGTTGAGCAGCGCGGTGTGTCCGTAGCCGTGGTGGGTGAGCAGCCGGGCGTCCGCCAGCTCCTCGGCCATGGTCTCGGCGTTCGTGAACGGGGTCGACGGGTCGTAGGTGGTGCCGATCACCAGCGCCGGGTGCGCCGTCGGCCGGTCCCACGGGCCCGTGTAGCGGTCGGGGGACGTCGCGGGCCAGGTGGCACAGGGTTCCGCGGCCCACGTCCAGAAGCGCCCCGCGTCGCCCGAGCGTGCGGCGGCCTCCTCCTCCAGCGCGTGCGTGCCCGCCGGGTCACGGGGGTTGGGGCTGTCGCCGCAGATGACCGCGGCCGCCTGCTCGTCGCCCTGGTACGGCGTCGGGACGGGCGGCGTCACGGCGGGTGCGGCGGCTGCCTCGGGGGCCTGCCCCTGCCACAGGGCCTGGAGCCGGCCGGCCAGGTCCGCCCACCCGGGGTCGACGACGTACAGGCTGTTCACCACGTCCCCGATCGTCCTGGCGTACGTCCACGACTCGACCGGCTCGTTCCGCAGGCGCTCCGTCAGGTCGTCGAACTTGTCCAAGGTGGCCTGGACGGTGCCGGCCGAGAACGGGCAGGTCTCGGCGGTCGCGGAGCCGCACAGGGACAGGAACCGCTCCAGCGTCGCGGCCGCCGTGCGGTCCGAGCCGGTGCGCAGGAAGGTGGGGAGCCGCGCCTGCTCCGACCCTTCGTTGGTCCATGCCGTGGGGGCGATGTTGCTGTCGAGCACCAGGGCACGGACCTTGTCCGGGTACAGGTTGGCGTAGGTCGCGCCGAGGATCGTGCCGTAGGAGATGCCGAGGTAGGTGAGGAGCTCCTCGCCCAGCGCCTCGCGGAGCCGGTCGAGGTCGTGGGCGGTGTCGGCGGTCGAGACGTGGCGCAGCAGCTCCGCGTCGCGGGCCGCGCAGGCCCGGCCCAGTTCCCGGAAGGCGTCGATCCAGGCGTCCCGCTCCTCGGCGCCCACCGGGAACCCGGCGGGGTGGGTCGCGGTCCAGGTCTCGGCGTCCTGCGGGTCGGCGAAGCAGTTCACGGCCGTGCTGTTGCCGATGCCCCGCGGGTCCCAGCTGACGATGTCGAACCGTTCCCGGACCTCGGCGGGGAAGGACTCGTAGTTCTGCGGCATCTGCACGGTGCCCGGTCCGCCGGGGCCGCCGGGGTTGAACAGCAGGCTGCCCACGCGCCGGGCGGCGTCGGTGGCCTGCCGCCGCACCACGGCCAGGTCGATGGTGCGCCCGCCGGGGTTCGCGTAGTCCAGCGGCACCTTCGCCGTCGCGCAGTCGTACCGTCCGTCCTCGGGGCAGGGCCGCCAGTCCAGCTCCGGGGCGGGGACCGCGGGTGCCGGGCCGCCGGCCACCGCGGCGTAGGGGGCACCGGTCAGCGCCGTGGAGCAGGTCAGCGCCGCGACGGCGACCGCGGCGCACCTCCTGAGGCGGCCGGCTATCGGGCCAGTGAGTCGCATTGCCACGTCCTTTCGCGGTCGAGCGCCCGACGTCGCCCGGACCTGGCTGTCGGCACGCGTCCGTGACCACCTGACCGCGTCGCCTCCCGGCCCGCGAGCCGACCGCGCCCGAATGGGCCGCGTCCGAACGGGCCGCGTCCGAACGGGCCGCGTCCGAACGGGCCGCCGCCGGCAGTCCCCGCCGTAGCGCCGGGCCAGGGCGTGGAAGGCCTCCTTCGGTTCCCGGTGCCAGGGCGAGGCGGGGTGACGAAGGTTGGCGGTGCCGCGCCGAAGGTCGGCCGGCGCCGAAGGTCAGCCGGCGCCCGGGGTCACCAGCCCCGACTCGTAGGCCACGATGACCAGTTGCGCGCGGTCCCGCGCCCCCAGCTTGCCCATGATGCGGCTGACGTGGGTCTTCGCGGTCAGCGGGCTCAGGCCCAGGGAGTCGGCGATCTCCGTGTTGTTGAGGCCGCGTGCGACGAGGGCGAGCACCTGGCGTTCCCGGTCGGACAGGCAGCCGGGTCCCGCGGTGCCCGCGGCCGGCGTCGAGGGGCTGCGCAGGAACCGTTCGATCAGGCGTGCGGTCGGTCCGGGCGACAGGAGCGCGTCGCCCGCCGTCACCGTACGGATGGCGTCGAGGAGTTCGGCGGGCCGGGTGTCCTTGACCAGGAACCCGGAGGCGCCCGCGCGGAGCGCCTCCACGATGTTCTCGTCGGTGTCGTAGGTGGTGAGGACCAGCACCCGCACCCCCGCGAGGTCCTCGTCGGCGGCGATCAGCCGGGTCGCCTCGATGCCGTCCAGGTCGGGCATGCGGACGTCCATGACGACGAGGTCGGCGCGTTCGGCGCGGGCCAGCTCCACCGCCTCGCGGCCGGTGCCCGCCTCGCCGACCACCTCCATGTCCGGCGCCGAGGCCACGAGCAGGGCGAACGCCGCGCGGACGAGGTTCTGGTCGTCCGCGAGCAGCACGCGTATCGTCATCGGTCGCTCTCCGGGATCAGGTGCGTCAGGGTCGGGGCGGGCACCGGCGGCACGGCGGGCGTAGGCAGCACGGCCGTCACCTCGAAGCCGCCCCCGACGCCGCCCTCCCGCGGCCCGGCGTCGAGTGTGCCACCCACGCTGCGGGCCCGCTCCCGCATGCCGACGAGGCCGAAGCCGGGGATGCCGGCCGGGTCGGGTCCGGTGCCGTCGTCGGTGACGGACAGGCGCAGGGCGCCCCGCTCGGCCCGCACCTCGACGTGGACGGACGGTTTCGGGCCCGCGTGGCGTACGGCGTTGGTCAGCGACTCCTGCACGATGCGGTAGACGGCGGCACCGACCGCGGGCGGCACGGCGTCGGCCCGCACCGACAGCTCCACCCGCGCGCCCGCGCCCCGGGCGGTCTCCGCGAGGTCGGGCAGCCCGTGCAGTCCGGGCAGCGGGCCGCGGGCGTCGGTGGCGTCCCGCTCCCGCAGCACCTCCAGCGTGGTGCGCAGTTCGCCGCGCGCGCTCCGGCAGGTCTCGGCGATGTCGTCGAGGGCCTGGGCGACGGCGGCCCGGTCCAGGCGCCCGGGGTCGGCGGTCAGGACGTGGGCGGCGACCGAGGTCTGCACGCCGATGAGGGTGATGCTGTGCGCGAGCAGGTCGTGCAGGTCCCGTGCGACGCGCAGGCGTTCCTCGGCGACGCGGCGGCGGGCCTCCTCCTCGCGGGTGCGTTCGGCGCGTTCGGCGCGTTCGACGATGGAGGCGACGTACTGGCGGTAGTAGCGGATGTCGACGCCGGCGAAGAGGATGGCGATCACCCAGCCGGAGATGCGGATCAGCTCGACGGCCTGGTGGGTGTTGACGGTGAGCATGATGCTCACGGACACCGTGAGGACCGCGACGCCGGTCAGGATCGTGCGCAGGGGCCGCCCCGTGACGGCGAGGGTGTAGAGCGCCACGTAGGAGGCCGGACCGGCCGCCGCGTGGTTGTTGTCCATCGCGTGGTACGGCCCGACGAGGGCCACCACGGCCGCGAGCACCAGCAGCGGGTGGCGTCGCCGCCACACGATCGGGACGTGCGCGGCGGCCAGCAGCGTCCAGCCGAACGCGTCCGGGCGGCGGCCCTCGTCGGTGAAGAGCGCGAGGCAGCCGGCGCCGGTGAGGAGGACCGCGGCGAGCACGGCGTCGTTGCGGGTGCCGTGCGGGGCGGCGCGCGGGTCGCGGTTGATGGCGGCCATGATGCGCTCGCCGACGCGCGGGCGGGCTGCGGTCCGGGTGGTGGGCTGCACGCGTCCATCCTCCGCGACGGACGCGCCCCTCCGGGAGGGGAGGGGCGCACTCCGGTCGTTGGCAGCCTCAGACACCGACGGTCTCCCGCTCGCCGGCCGCCGCGGGCTCCCGCCGCGCCCGGGACAGCCGGCCCGGCCACCACACCCGGCGCCGCAGGGCGACGCTCGCGCTGGTGACGAGGTAGGTGCGGACGAGGAAGGTGTCGAGCAGGACACCGACCGCGATCACGAAGCCCAGCTCGACCAGTTGCACCATCGGCATGCTGGTGAGCACCGCGAAGGTGGCGGCAAGAACCAGCCCGGCGGAGGCGATGACCCCGCCGGTGGTGCGCAGCGCGGAGAGCGCGGCCTCGGTGGGTTCGGCGCCGCGCAGGGACTCCTCGCGCATGCGGTGCATCAGGAAGATGCCGTAGTCGACGCCGAGGGCGACGAGGAACACGAAGGACAGCAGGCCGAGTCCGGGGTCGGTGCCCTCGAAGCCGAAGAGGGGCCCGAAGACCAGTCCGCCGATGCCGAGCGCCGCGCCCCACACGGCGACGACGGCGGCGACCAGGATCAGCGGCGCGACCAGCGACCGCAGCAGCACCGTCAGGATCAGCAGCACCGACAGCAGCACGATCGGTACGACGATGACGGTGTCGCGGGCGTTGGTGTCCTCCAGGTCGATCTGCTGGGCGCTGGGGCCGCCGACGTAGGAGCCGTCGAGCGAGTCGCGCAGGGCCTCGATGGTGGCGGTCTCGGCCGCCGACTGGGGCGGGGCGGAGGCCAGTACGGTCAGCTCGGTCCACCCGCCGCCGCTGCGGCCGGCCTCGGCGCTCTTGACGCCGCGGGTGTCGCGGACCTCGGCGAGGGCGGCCTCCGCGCGGTCGGTGGGGGCGATGACGGTGATGGGCTGGGTGCCGCGCTCCGGGTAGGCGGCGGCGAGGGTCTCCATCGCGGCGATGGCGTCGGGCCGGGTGGTGAAGGAGTCCTCCTGTTTGAGGGTGCCGGGCAGGGCGAACGCCCCGAGCGCGAGCGCGCCGAGCAGGACGGCGCCGCCCACGAGGACGGTGCGGGGCCGGCGTTCGGCGGAGCCGCCCATCGCCGTGAACAGCGACCTGCGGGCCTTGGGGGTGCTGCCGTAGCGGGGCACGAGCGGCCAGAAGACGCGGCGGCCCAGCAGGACCAGGAGCGCGGGCAGCAGGGTCAGCATGGCGGCCAGCGCGCACAGCACGCCGACGGTGCCGAGCGGGCCCATGCCCCGGCTGGAGTTGAGGTCGGCGGCGAGCAGGCACAGCAGTCCGGCGGCGACGGTGCCGGAGGAGGCGAGCACGGCGGGGCCGCAGCCGCGCAGAGCGGCGGCCATGGCGTCGTACGGCCGCTCGACGCGCCGCAGTTCCTCGCGGTAGCGGGAGACCAGCAGGAGCGCGTAGTCGGTGCCGACGCCGAAGACGAGGATGGTCATGATGCCGGAGCTCTGGCCGGAGACCGCGGTGCCGAACCCCTGGTTGAGGCCGTAGGCGACGCCCATGGAGAGGTAGTCGGCGATACCGGCGACGGCGAGCGGGACCAGCCACAGGAACGGGCTGCGGTAGATGAGGATCAGCAGCAGCGCGACGACGGCCGCGGTGGTGTAGAGCAGGGGGCCGTCGAGGGAGTTGTAGACCTCGGAGGCGTCGGTGGCGAGCGCGCCCGCGCCGCCGACCTCGACACTCAGCCCGTCGCCGCCCCGGGCGACGTCCCGTACGGCGTTGACGAGGGCGTCGCGGGCCTCCTCGTCCGAGCCCGGCTCGGTGCTGGCCACCGGGTACATGAGAGTGGTGCCGTCCTCGGACGGGACGCCGGCGGGCCGGCCGGTGAGTTCGTGCGCGCCCGCGATCTCGGCGACCTGGTCGGCGGCGGTGGCCCTGTCGGCGGCGGTCAGTCCGGCGTCCCGGTGGTAGACGAGAACCATCTCGGTGGCCTCGCCGCCCGGCAGCCGGTCCTGGATCTTGGCGACCTGCGTCGAGTCGGCGCTCACCGGCAGGTAGTCGACGGCGCGGTCGCGCTGCACGTCCGCGAGTTTCGACGCGAACGGCGAGGCGATCGCCAGGACCGCGATCCACAGTCCGAGCACCAGCCAGGGCACGGCCCGCCGTCGCCCCCCACTTGTCCTTACGGCCCCCATCTGACGGGCCTCCCTCCGCTGGATGTCTGGTCAGGTGTCTCCAGACTTCCGGCGGCGGGCCGCCGACACGTCGGACCCGAGGCCGAGTTGCCCGGTACTGCCCCGGGTGACGTGCGGGCGCCGGTACTCCCCCGGGAGTACCGAGGGGGCGGTCAGGCCCGGTCGACCATCCAGTTGCCGTCCTCCTCGTCGTCGACCCGCACCTCCAGTTCGCGCAGGCCCATGCCCGCGTCCCAGAGTTCCTTGAAGCGCTTCAGCCGGTCCCGTACGTAGTCCTGGCGGGCGGTGAGGCGGGTCCGCACGTTGACGTCGCGCAGGTCCTGTTCGATCTCGAACGACACCTCCTCGTCGTAGAGGATGAAGTCGTTGGTGGTGCCGCGCTGGAGGTGCGGGGGCAGTTCGGGCAGGACCGCCACGCGTACGTCGATGCGCCGCAGTTCCTGCTCCTCGCAGAGCCGCAGCAGCCGGTCGTCGAGTTCCCTGGCGCTCTCCAGCAGGAACAGCCGGCGCACCGACACGCCCTGCGCGTCGATCGCCTCCTGCTGGGCGTCGAGGTAGCGGCCGGCCGGCTCGCTGCTCCAGAACTCCCGGTCGACGGAGGTGCTGGTGGCGCAGATGGACTGCTCGGCGGCCCGGGTGAGGGTGAGCATCCAGTCGTGGTTCTCGCCGGGGCACTCGGCGCTCAGGTTGGTGAGGTCCGCCATGTGGCCGACCACCCGCCCCATCTCCAGGTGGACGAAGGTGTGCAGGATCGAGGGGCTGGGCAGCAGGACGTCGGCGAAGCCCTTGGCCAGGTCGGGCACGCTGTCGATGCGGACCGGGTCCAGCGGCGTCCCGGACTCGCCGGACCGGTGGTCCCCGTGCGTGACGTGCGTCTCGACCAGCTGCTTGACGTCCTCGGTGTGCCGGGTCAGACCGGACTTCAGCTCGTCGTCGTACTGGTTCAGCCCGTCCCGTACGGCGGCGGTGTTCTCGGCGAGGGCGCTCTCCACCCGGCGGGTGTGCTCCTCCAGCCGCACGTGTGCCGGGCGGGGCGCCAGGCCGAGCACGTACTGGACGAGTACCGCCGCCCCGGCGCAGAGGACGGCGGCCGCGAACTGCCGCAGGGTGCCGTCGTCCGGGCCGAGCAGCGCCGTGACGCTCCAGAAGAGGGCGCCGACCACGAGTGCCACCAGCAGCATGCGCGCCCATGGGGACTCCCCCCTCGGGTCGGCCGGGCCCCGGGTGCGGGCCGTGTCGTCGGGTCGGGGTGACTGTGCCGTGCTCATCTCGCTTCTCCCCCCGTTGGGATGCGCGTCGGATCGGGATGCGGGGATGTGCGTGGGAGGCGCTGGGTCCGGTCAGGGAGCCGGCTCCACCTCCCGGTGAGGTGCGGGGATGGCGTGCAGGGTGAGCTGGTCGCGGATGCGCTGCACCAGCGCCTGCCACTGCCGGGTGAAGCCGGGCCGTTCCTCCAGCGGGTCCCACAGCGGAGCCAGGTCCCGGGTCACCCGGGCCCGCGGCATCCACAGGTGCAGCAGGTGGTCGACGGCCGGACGCAGCGCCCGTACGACGGCGCCCGCGTCCTGCGCGGGTGTGGCGCCGAGCCGGATGCCGTCGAGCATGCGGACGACGGTGGTGAGCAGCCAGTCGTGCAGGGCGAGGTCGTCGCAGAGCGCGGCGAGGGCTGCGCCGTCGGTGCCCTCGGGCACCCGCAGGCGTACGGTGCGCAGTTCGTCCTCGGCGAGGGTGAACCGTTCGATGGAGGGGGCGTCTGCGGGGTCCGCGGGCAGGGCCACCCAGCGCAGCCGGGTGGGCCGGGAGCGGAAGGGCGGGCGCTGGTCGAGCAGGGGGTGGCGCAGCAGCCGGGTGAGCAGCCCGTCGGCGATCAGTCCGACGTCGAGGTCGCCGTGGCGTCCGCCGCCGAGCACGCCCTGCGCGACCGCCTCGTGCGGGAGTCTGCCGAGCGGCTCGACCACTCCGGGCCGTACCAGGTACTCGCCCCAGGGTCGCCGCTGGTCGGGGCCGGTGGCGGGGAGCCGGCAGTGCGCGGAGGTCTGCAGGACCCGGCCCTCGGTGAGCGCGGCGTGCGCGGTGACGGTGCCCACGGCGCGGATCCGGGCGCCGTTGGCGCTGGGCAGCGGGCAGTCGACGCCGGTCAGGGTGTCGGGGGAACGCGCGTAGAGGCCCGGGCGCTCGGAGAGCAGGACGCGTTCGTCGGCGCGCAGGCCGAGGAGTTGGGCGGCGGAGCGGATGTCGAGGGCCTGCCGGGCGGGCAGCAGGCAGGTGCGGATCTCGCCGCAGGCGAGGACGGCGGGCGGGGTGCTCTGCCGCGGCGCCATGTCAGGGCCCCGCGTAGAAGACGTAGGAGACGCGGTCGGCGACCGAGTCGGGGACGGCCGTGCGCTCCTTCTCGGAGCGGTCGGCGACCTGCGCCAGTGCTCCCGGGTCGACCTCGATCTGGTCGAGGATCACGCGGACGGCGTGTTCGACGGGGAGGAAACGGCCCGGCAGGACCGAGCAGGTCCGGTAGGCGGAGAAGGGGTCGGCGCGGGGGTTGAGCCGGACCAGGGAGGGCAGTTCGTCCCAGTCCTGGGGGAAGCCGGTGGCGGTGTGCGGCTGCGGGACGAGGACGGCCTCGCCGGCGTCGCGCAGCAGTCCGAGGCGGGCGAGCTGCCACACGGCGGCGAGGAAGGGGCAGGACCAGGTGCGGCGGCCGTCGGCGTCGTCGTTCCACAGTTCGACGTCGAGGAAGACGGAGTGGCGGCGGGCCGCGGTCTCCCGGGGCGGCTGCCAGGGGACGGACCGCTTCATCGCCTGCGGGGCGCGGGCGACGGGGCCGCGTTCGCCGTTGGCGAGCCAGCCGGTGCGTGCGGTGGGCGGGCGCATGCCGTAGCTGCCGGGGGCGGGCGACTCGACGATGCGGCCGGCCACCGCCTCCGCGACGGGCGTCTTGCCGGTGACGGCGCAGCCGGACTCGCGGGCCAGGTAGTCGACGGTCAGCCCGGCCCGTTCGGCCTCCGCGAGGAGCATGGGGACGACCTCCGCCGGGGTGGAGAACCGGGTGAAGTAGTCGTCGACGAGGAAGCAGGTGCTGATCCGGGCGCGCTTGCCGCCGGCCCGGGCGGTGGCAGCCGTCCGCGCCGCCTCCACCCAGGGCCGTACTTCGGCGAAGTGCCGGCGCAGCCGCTCGGGCCCGGCCTCGAAGTCCTCCATGTAGAGATGGCCCAGCTCCAGCGAGAGATGAGCCAACGGCACCGACTGCGTACGCGCCTCGGCAGCGGTCTCCCGGAACACGGCATCACTCACGGCCGCCCCCAGTGCACGTCGTCCGTCAGGCGGCGGGCGATCTCCTCCAGGGCCTCCAGGGTCTCCTTGTTCGCTATCTGGGTGGAGAGCACGTCCTCCTCGGTGATCAGCTGTTCGCGCCACTGGAGTATGGGCTCCAGCGGTACGACGCCGAGGACGACGCTGTCGCCGATGCGGTGCTCGGCGGCGAGCCGGCGCAGCGCCTCGTCGCAGGCCTGCATCCAGGCGGCCTGGGCGGGCGAACCCTGGGACCACAGCGGCGACTCGGGGTCGGGCACGGCGGCCCGTACGAAGCGGATCGCGGCGCGCAGGGTGTCCTCGTCGTGGCCGCGTTCGACACCGCCGCCGATGATGCCGTGGTCGGCGTGGACCAGTCCGGAGGCGGCGATCACGTGCTGGCGGGTCCAGCGGTGGAAGACCAGCCAGCGGAAGGGGACGTTGCGCATGCGGGGGTGGGCGGTCGCCGCGAGGACCATGTCGACGGCGTAGCTGCGGCCGGCGCTGAGGTCGACGACGGTGACGTCGAACTCGCCGTTGAGTTTCAGCAGCAGGTCGATGCAGCGCTCCAGGGCCTCCTCGCCGGTGGCGAACTCGCCGCCGCCGGCGTCGCCGGGGAACAGCACCAGGCGGCCGGACTGGTTGGGGCGGGCGCGCAGCAGGGGGTGCTCGGTCTGCCGCCAGACGTCGATGCGGGCCGGGTCCGCCGTCTCGCCCTCCAGGTAGGAGTGGAGGCCGTGCTCCTCGGTGCCGCGCATGGCGCCGGGCACGTCGAAGACGGCGGCGGCGGTGGGCGATCCGAAGTCGAAGTCGACGTAGGCCACGTGGTCGCCGGTGAGGGCGCGCTGGTAGGCCAGGTTGGCGCTGGTCACCGAGCGACCCGTGCCTCCCTTGTCGGAGGCGGCGAAGACGAGCACGCTCACACCTCCTGGGCGGCGGCGCCCCGGGCCTGGGCCAGGGTGTCGAGTTCCTGGAGCACGGGCAGGGCCAGTGCGAACGCGGTCGCGGGCCGGTCGTCGACCAGGCCGCGGGCGTGGTCGAGGCGGCTCTCGATGCTCCGCATGGCCCTGGCTCTGCTTCCGTCGGCGGCGGCGGACGCCTCCAGTTGCTCCTTGCCGAACAGGTGGGTGGCCTCGCTGAGCAGTTCGCGGGCCAGTTCGGCGAGTTCGGGGCTGCGGATGGGCTGCTGCTCGTACAGGATGCGGGCGGCGACGAGGCATTCGGTGACGCGCTCGGTGATGCTCCAGGACATCCGCAGCCCCGCCTCGTGGGCGTCGGGGTAGACGGCCTGGACGTTGTCCCAGAGGCCGGCGCCGTCCTCGTCGTCGATGCGGCGGGTCCACAGGTGCTCGAAGGCCTGCTCGGCGAGGCGCAGCAGCCGGTCCTGGGCGCCGATGTTCCGGGACAGTTCGGCGAGCTGGATGATCCGCTTGAGGAGCTGTGCGGAGAAGTCGGTCATCCGCCACAGGAGCTGTCCGCCGGAGCGCTCGGACCCGGCGAGCGGCATGGTGACGCCGGGCGTGTGCAGCAGGAGGGTGGGGTCGTTCCTGGTCATGCGGCTGGTGACTCTGCCGCGGTCGGCGAGGCGTTCCATGATGGCGACGGTGCGGGTGAGGTCGTCGTCGGTGGCCTTCCGGCGGACCAGGTCGTGCACGAGGATGGCGGCGACGGTCAGGGAGAAGTACTCGGACTCCAGGCGCAGTCCGGTGGTCTGCCAGGGCAGGTCCTCCAGGGGCCAGCGCTCGCTGCCGAAGCGGGCCACCGCCGACCAGTACTGCTGGCTCAGCTCCCAGCGCAGGCGCAGTGCCTCGGCGAGTTTCTGCTGGTTGGCGTCGAGCAGACCGAGGGTGAGGGTGCGGTCGGAGAAGAGGTCCTGGATGCCGTCGAGGGCGGTGACGGTGAAGTACACGTAGGGCAGCCGGTCGGCGATGCCCTCGGGCTGGCCGGGGACCTCGACGGTCAGGTCGGTGATCTCCGGCGCGTCCTTGACGATGCCCCAGGCCCAGCCGCATTCGAAGAGCTGGCTCTCGTCGCGGATGCCCTCGTCGACCTGGATGCCCCGGGTGAGGCTCTCGATGATGGTGGCGCGCAGCGGGCGTAAGCGGCGGGAGAACTGCTGGAGGACGATGCGGTCGGACTGTTTGCCCTGGCCGATGACCTCAATCAGCCGTCGGCCCTGTTCGGACTCGGCGTCGAAGACGTTGACGGTGAAGGAGCGCAGCAGGCTGATCATCGCGGCGGTCAGCCGGGCGTTGGTGGCGTCCCGCAGCTCGGCGATGGCCCTGCGCACCTCGGGGCGGGTGGTGGTGCCCTCGTAGACCTTGAGGAAACCGAGGGTGGCGAGGCAGAGCGTGACGGACATGGAGTAGGAGTCGACCACGCCGAGCTGGTGCTGCTCGTGGGTGATCTCGCCGCCGGGTTCGGCGGGGCGGAAGTAGTGGCCGCCGGAGAAGGTGGGGCTGTCGTCCGTGCCGGTGTGGGTGCGCATGAACTGGGTCAGCGCGGTGATCAGGTTGGGCGGGATCTCCAGCCGGCTGCCGACGCGGTCGAGGGCGCGCAGGACGTCACGTTCGGTGGTGTCGGGCTGGTCGAGGCGGAAGGCGGGGACCTCGGTGGCCGGATACAGGATGCAGAGCAGGCGTTCGGCGTCGGCGACGCTGCTCAGCCCGTCGGTGTCCCCCCGGACGAGCTTCCCGTCGTCGAACGAGTGACGGGCCATGGCCTGCCAGATGTCCAGCAGGTGCTGGCGTGGCTTGATCTGCATCCCCGCACCCCCCGTACAGATCTCGTTGCCCTGTGTTCAAGCATGGTCCCCGTTCCTACGGGGTGGCAATCTCCGAATTGCGCCGTCCCAGGGCGAGGAGCATTCCCTCGTGGCCCGGCCGCACCATGTGGTGCAGGTCGTGGATCTCCAGCTCTCCGGTGAACGGTCCCAGGCTCTCCCTGACCCGGTCCTCGTTCACCCGGTAGGCCGGGTAGTCGTGGGCGCCGACGCGGTAGCCGACGGACTCCTTCATGAAGGCGGCGGCGAACGGGGCCCCTTCACCGAGCGCGTTCATGAAGCACCGCACGCCGCGCTGGAACTCCTCGGGGCACTCGGACATCGAGTCGGCGACGAAGAACATGGTCCCGATGGACCAGCGGCGGTGTCCGTGCTCCAGGTCGAACAGGTTGCCGCGCTCCACCCGGACGATCTCGCCGGCCAGCTCCCTGGGTTCGACGGCGCGGTAGGCGGGCTCCTCGCTCAGCACGTTCCAGAACGCGTCCCAGGCGGTGTCGTACCCGCCCGGGGAGACCTGCTTCTCCAGGTACTCGACGTTCGGGTGCGCGTACTCCAGCAGGAGCACCTTGTCGCACCAGGGCAGCATGGAGAGCGCGGGGTAGAGGTTGGCGCCGGCTCCGACGTCGAGACCGCGCACCGGGTGCGGGGTGTCGGCGAAACAGCGGGTGAAGTGGTCGCGCATCAGCCGGACGATGAGGAGGTCGACCTCCAGCGGTGTCCGGTAATTGTTGTCGACGTACACCTCTGGATCGAACTTCGACCAAGGTGCGTCGGCGTTGCGATCCATAGTCACCCTGCCGCGTTCCATTCGATTCCGGACAAACCCCAGTGTTGTGCACGGTAGGTCACCGGGGCATTGCGCGACAGCAGGGAACTCGCCACTCCGTATCCGCCGGGCGCACGTCGGGCGCATCGTCGCACACCCGAACTCGCCCTTGCACGGCCGAAGTTGGAAGGTCACTCTAGCCAGAAGGAGGCACCGGCCGCCACACGAAGCGTCATTCCTTCGGGTTGCGCCATCGGTGTCGAGGAGTTGACGTCCGCACGTGCTGACTGGGGGCTGCATGACCGCCGAACCGCTGGAACGTTCCCTCGACCGCCACGACCTGCTCACGGGGGCCACTCCCGGCCCGGACGGCCCACCCCCGGCCCTGCGCACCGCGCGGGAGTCCGACCTGCCCGAACTGCGGCGGCTCGACGAGGAGGTCTTCCAGGAGTTCGCCTATCCCGGCTTCCTGCTGCGCCAGCTCTTCGACATGTACGAGGAACACTTCCTGGTGCTCGACGACGGTGCGGGCCGGCTGCGCGGCTACGTGCTGGCCGCCACCCGGACGCTCGGCGCGGACAGCTGGATACTCGGCCTGTGCGTGACCCCGGACCGGCGCCGGCACGGCCTGGGCCGGGAGCTGATGACGGAGGTCCTGACCCGGCTGCGCCGGGACGGCATCGACGTCGTGCGGCTGACCGTGGAGCCCGCCAACCTCGCGGCCATCTTCCTCTACCGCTCCCTGGGCTTCCGCCCGGAGGAACCCGACGGCGGGCTGCGCCCGGACTACTTCGGCCCGGGCATGCACCGCCAGATCATGCGGCTGGACCTGCCTGGCTAGGCGCGAGCGGGGGTCAGGAGGGGGTGCCCGCCGATTCCAGGAGGCGGGTGATGTCGTCGGAGCAGAGGGTCAGGGCCGCCCCCACCGTCGCCAGGGCGTCGCGTTCGGCGGGGGTGTAGGGGCCGTCGGCGAGGGCGATGCGGGCGCCCTGGAGCAGGATCGACTCACGTCCGACGGTGGCGAGGTGCGGGGCCAGCGGGTCCAGCGCCTCGTGCAGTTCTATGGCGAGGCCGGGCACGCAGGGCTCGCCGTGGACCCGGCCGGTGTCCGCCTCCAGCGCCTCGACCAGCGCGTTCAACTGGTCCTCGGTGCAGTCCTCGAAGCCGGCCGCGCGCACCGCGACGGCCGCCGTCTCCAGCGAGGTGCGGGAGCAGGCACCGCCGGCGGCGAGGACCGCGAGGGCGACGGTGTGGACGGCGTCGCGGAGCATCGCCGAGAACCGGGTGGTGGTCGGGTGGTCGAGGACCTCGGTGCCGTAGTGGCGGCGGCAGGCCGCGCACTCGACGGTCGGCGCGGACTCGCCGCGGGGCAGCAGGGGCACGCCGAGCAGGGTGAAGCGGCGCCGTCCGGCGAGCCGCGCGTAGTTGCGGTCGCCGCCGCAGCCGGGGCAGAAGAACTCACCGTCGCCGACCGGCGTCCACGCGGTGCGGGTGCCCAGGATGCGTGGCAGCCGGGCAGCTCGGCCGTTTCGTCCCCGTCCAGGCAGCACGTCGCACCTCCGTAACGGCGCGACAGCATCGTCGCGCTGGCGTGATGTTAGCCACATCACCGACGCGGAGTCAGTACCCAGGACGAGACCTTTCCGTGACCTGCACAGATATATGGCCGGTATATGACGGGGCCCCGCCCGCCGTTCTGCGGCGAGCGGGGCTCCAAACCACCGATTCGGCTGGTCAGCGAGTTGCGCGGTTGACGGCGGAGACGACGGCCTTCAGCGAGGCGCGCGTGGTGTTCGCGTCGATTCCGATGCCCCACAGCACCTTGTCGCCGATGGCGCACTCGATGTAGGAGGCGGCCTGCGCGGAGGCGCCCTCGCTCATCGTGTGCTCCTGGTAGTCCAGCAGCCGTACGTCGATGCCGACGCCCTGCAGCGCGTGGAAGAACGCCGAGATCGGGCCGTTGCCGGTGCCGACCAGGGTGGTCTCCACGCCGTCGACCGCGGCCTCGACGGTGAGGGTGTCGACGCCGTCGCGGTCGGTCGTGGTCTGCCCGTTGGCCACCTGGATGCGGCCCCAGGGGTTGTCCGGGTTGGGCAGGTACTCGTCCTGGAAGACGTCCCAGATCGCCGTGGGCGTGATCTCGCCGCCCTCGGCGTCCGTCTTGGCCTGGATGATCTTCGAGAACTCGATCTGCATCCGGCGGGGCAGCTCCATGCTGTGGTCGTTCTTCAGGACGTAGGCGATGCCGCCCTTGCCGGACTGCGAGTTGACGCGGATGACCGCCTCGTAGGAGCGGCCGACGTCCTTGGGGTCGATGGGCAGGTACGGGACGGCCCACTCGATGTCGTCGACGGTGACGCCCTTCGCGGCCGCGTCGGCCTCCATGGCGTCGAAGCCCTTCTTGATGGCGTCCTGGTGGGAGCCGGAGAAGGACGTGTAGACCAGGTCGCCCGCGTAGGGGTGGCGCGGGTGGACCTCCATCTGGTTGCAGTACTCCCACGTGCGACGGATCTCGTCGATGTCGGAGAAGTCGATCTGCGGATCGACGCCCTGGGAGAACAGGTTCATGCCCAGGGTGACCAGGTCGACGTTGCCGGTGCGCTCGCCCTGTCCGAACAGGCAGCCCTCGATGCGGTCGGCGCCGGCCATCAGCGCCAGCTCGGCCGCCGCCACCGCCGTACCGCGGTCGTTGTGCGGGTGGACGGACAGCACGACGTGCTCGCGGCGGGACAGGTTGCGGCCCATCCACTCGAAGCGGTCCGCGTGCGTGGACGGCGTCGAACGCTCCACGGTGGCGGGCAGGTTGAGGATGATCTCGCGGCCCGGGCCCGGCTGGTAAGTGTCCATCACCGCCTCGCAGACCTCCAGGGCGAAGTCCAGCTCGGTGTCGGTGAAGATCTCGGGGCTGTACTGGTAACCGAACTCCGTCTCGGGACCCAGCAGCTTCTCGGCGTACTCCATGACCAGCCGGGTGCCGTCGACGGCGATCTGCTTGATGTCGTCCCTGGAGCCGCGGAAGACGACCCGGCGGAAGACGGGGGCGGTCGCGTTGTACAGGTGGACGGTGGCCCGCCTGGCGCCCTTCAGGGACTCCACCGTGCGCTCGATCAGGTCCTCGCGGGCCTGGGTCAGCACGGAGATCGTCACGTCGTCCGGGATGGCGTGCGGATCCTCGATGATGGAGCGTACGAAGTCGAAGTCGGTCTGGCCGGAGGCCGGGAAGCCGACCTCGATCTCCTTGTAGCCCATCTTGACCAGCAGATCGAACATCGCGCGCTTGCGGGCGGGCGACATGGGGTCGATCAGTGCCTGGTTGCCGTCACGCAGGTCGGTGGAGAGCCAGCGGGGGGCGGTGGTGACGCGCCGGTTCGGCCAGGTGCGGTCGGCGATGTCGACCTGCTCGTAGCCGCGGTACTTGGCTGTCGGCATGGGGCTGGGCTGCTGGCGGTTGGCCATGATGGCGTGGGCTCCTCGTGAGTTCCGCGGTGTCCGCGTGGTCCGGAAGGACGGCCGACGGCACCACCAAGCTCCGCGGGGAGGGAGTCGGCCTCTTACAGGCCCTCGCCGCGGCAGCTAAGGAGAAGCAGCCCGAAACGCATGATGCCCAGCACCATAGCCGAGTCACGCCGGTCACGCGGGTCCGTATCAGTATGCGGGACCACGGAGGGAACCGGGACAAAAGTGCCGTATACCACTTGTCGGCGGTCGCGGGGCCGTCTTGGTACCGCTATTCACCAATCGTGGTTGCGGGTGGTGACACCGTCGTCACGCAGTGCAAAGGTGCCGGACATGACGACCTACGGGGGCTTCGAGCCCGTCTTCTGCACCATCGTGCCGCCCCACGTCCTCGACCGGCTGGCCCAGCACGCCGACCCGGTGCTCTCCGGACCCGCCCGCCGCACCCTCCAGCGCGACGCCTTCGAGCGCACCCACCGCCAGCTGACCACGGTCATCGGCGCCGCCACGATCGCCCCGCGCGCCGGCGCCGAGGCCGGGAAACCGCACCGCACGGTCTTCGACGCCCGGCACGGCACCGACCTGCCCGGCAAGAAGGTGCGCACCGAGGGCGAGGAGCCCGGCCGGGACGCCACCGTGAACCGCGCCTACGCGGGCCTGGGCGCCACCTTCGAGCACTTCCTCAAGGTGTACCGGCGCGACTCCATCGACGGCGCCGGGCTGCCGCTGGACGCGACCGTGCACTACGACCGCGAGTACAACAACGCGTTCTGGAACGGCGAGCAGATGGTCTTCGGCGACGGGGACGGGGAGATCTTCCTCGACTTCACCATCGCCCTGGACGTGATCGGCCACGAGCTGACCCACGGCGTCACCCAGCACACCGCCAACCTGACCTACTACGGCCAGCCGGGTGCCCTGAACGAGTCGGTGTCGGATGTCTTCGGGGCCCTCATCAAGCAGTACTCGCTCGGCCAGACCGCCGCCGAGGCCGACTGGCTGATCGGCGCCGGACTGCTCGCCCCGCGCGTGACGGGGGTGGCGCTGCGCTCCATGAAGGCGCCGGGCACGGCGTACGACGACGACGTGCTCGGCAAGGACCCGCAGCCCGCGACGATGGACGACTTCGTCCGCACCGGCCGCGACAACGGCGGCGTGCACATCAACTCCGGCATCCCCAACCACGCCTTCCACCTGCTCGCAACCGCGCTCGGCGGGCACGCCTGGGAGCGGGCCGGGCAGATCTGGTACGACGTGCTGACCGGCGGCGAGCTGGCGCAGGACGCGCTGTTCGCGGACTTCGCCACGCTCACCCTGAAGGCCGCCCGGGAGCGCTACGGGGACGCCGAGGAACTGGAGGCGGTGCGCAAGGCCTGGGAGCAGGTCGGGGTGCGCACGCTGTAGTTCCGTACTAGACACGGTTCCATGCGGATTTTGGTGAGGCGCACAGGAGGCTTCGCGGGCATCGAACGCCACGCGGAGGTCGACACGGCCGGGCGTCCCGACGCGGCCGAGTGGCACGCCCTGGCCGAGCGGGCGTGCGCCGACGGCCGGGGCACGCCCCCGGTCGGGGTACCGGACGGGTTCAGCTACCAGATCACCGTGGACGGGAAGACGGTGTACGCCGCCGATCCCCGGCTGACGGACGAGCAGCGCAGGCTGATCTCCCGGGTGCTGAAGGAGGGCGCGTAACGCGTAACACCGTTGACGTACGGGGGCGTTGACTTCCCGCGCCCGGGGTGCGGATGATCCGCGCATGGCGACTGATCCAAGCACGGGCACGGCGTCGAACCCGGTACCCCGGTTCCCGGACGGCTTCCTGTGGGGCGTGTCGACCTCGGCGCACCAGATCGAGGGCGCGGCCGGCCTGCGCGGGCGGTCCGTGTGGGACGACTTCACGGACCTGCCGGGACGGGTCTCGGAGCCGGTCGGACAACCGGTCGGATAAAAGGCCTCGGTGCTGTCGGCGGGGAGTCGTACGCTGGAGTGAGCAGACCACACCCGTCACGCGGCACACGCCGCAGAGGAGGACGAGCAGGCCTAGAGCGCCGGCCCATGACTCAGACACCCTCAGCCCACACCCCCGCGCAGGGGCAGGCGAGAGCACAGATCAGCGTCCCCGCCCAGCACCCCATGGTGACCGTCCTGGGCTCCGGAGACTCCCTCCTGCGCGTGATCGAGAAGGCCTTCCCGGCGGCCGACATCCATGTCCGGGGCAATGAGATCAGCGCCGTCGGCGACACCCACGAGGTCGCCCTCATTCAGCGCGTTTTCGACGAGATGATGCTGGTGCTCCGCACCGGGCAGCCGATGACGGAGGACGCAGTGGAACGCTCGATCGCCATGCTCAAGGCGAGCGAGAACGGGGAGAGCGACGGCCAGGAGACCCCGGCCGAGGTGCTCACGCAGAACATCCTGTCCTCGCGCGGCCGCACGATCCGCCCCAAGACGCTGAACCAGAAGCGGTACGTCGACGCGATCGACAAGCACACCATCGTCTTCGGCATCGGCCCGGCGGGCACCGGCAAGACCTACCTGGCGATGGCGAAGGCCGTGCAGGCCCTCCAGTCCAAGCAGGTCAACCGCATCATCCTGACCCGCCCGGCGGTCGAGGCCGGCGAGCGGCTCGGCTTCCTGCCGGGCACGCTCTACGAGAAGATCGACCCGTATCTGCGCCCGTTGTACGACGCGCTGCACGACATGCTCGACCCCGACTCGATCCCGCGCCTGATGGCGGCCGGGACGATCGAGGTCGCGCCGCTGGCGTACATGCGGGGAAGAACTCTCAATGATGCTTTCATCATCCTGGACGAGGCCCAGAACACCAGCCCCGAGCAGATGAAGATGTTCCTCACCCGCCTCGGCTTCGAGTCGAAGATCGTGATCACGGGTGACGTGACGCAGGTCGACCTGCCCGGCGGCACCAAGTCGGGTCTGCGGCAGGTCCAGGAGATCCTGGACGGCGTCGAGGACGTCCACTTCTCCCGGCTCACGTCGCACGACGTGGTCCGGCACAAGCTGGTGGGCCGTATCGTCGACGCCTACGAGTTGTACGACAGCCGCAACGGCACCGAGAACGGCTCCCACAAGGGCGGCCACGCTCCGCGAAACGGTGCCAAGGCCAAGGGGAAGTAGACCAGCACGACCATGTCGATCGACGTCAACAACGAGTCCGGAACCGAGGTCGACGAGCAGGCGATCCTCGACATCGCCCGCTACGCGCTCGCGCGGATGCGCATCCACCCGCTCTCCGAGCTCTCGGTGATCGTCGTGGACGACGGCGCCATGGAGCAGCTGCACATCCAGTGGATGGACCTGCCCGGTCCGACGGACGTGATGTCCTTCCCGATGGACGAGCTGCGCCCGCCCGCCAAGGAGGAGGACGAGCCGCCGCAGGGGCTGCTCGGCGACATCGTGCTCTGCCCGGAGGTCGCCGCCAAGCAGGGCACCGAGGCGCCGACGCAGCACTCCATGGACGAGGAGCTCCAGCTCCTGACCGTCCACGGGGTGCTGCACCTGCTCGGCTACGACCACGAGGAGCCGGACGAGAAGGCCGAGATGTTCGGTCTCCAGGCCGCCATCGTGGACGGCTGGCGTGCGGAGAAGGGCCTGACCGGCCCGTCTCCGGCCCCGACCGTCTCATGAGCCTCCCCCTGGTCGCGGGCGCCGTGGCCCTGATCGTGGTCGCCTGGCTCGCCGCCTGCGCGGAGGCGGGCCTCGCGCGGGTCTCCAGCTTCCGCGCCGAGGAGGCGGTACGGTCCGGGCGGCGCGGTGGCGAGAAGCTCGCCAAGGTCACCGCCGACCCGACGCGCTATCTCAACGTGGCGCTGCTGGTCCGCGTCGCCTGCGAGATGGCGGCCGCCGCGCTGGTCGCGTACGCCTGCCTGCGGGAGTTCGCCAACACCACCGAGGCCCTGCTGATCGCCATCGCGGTGATGGTGCTCGTCTCGTACGTCGCCGTCGGGGTCTCCCCGCGCACCATCGGGCGCCAGCACCCGCTGAACACGGCGACGGTGGCGGCGTACGTGCTGGTGCCGCTGGCCCGGATCATGGGCCCGATCCCGTCGCTGCTCATCCTCATCGGCAACGCGCTCACCCCCGGCAAGGGCTTCCGCCGCGGCCCCTTCGCCTCCGAGGCGGAGCTGCGCGCGCTGGTCGACTACGCCGAGAAGGAGTCCCTGATCGAGGCCGAGGAGCGCCGCATGGTGCACTCGGTGTTCGAGCTGGGCGACACCCTCGTCCGGGAGGTCATGGTCCCGCGCACCGACCTGGTCGTCATCGAGCGCTACAAGACCATCCGGCAGGCGCTCACCCTCGCCCTGCGCTCGGGTTTCTCGCGGATCCCGGTCACCGGGGACAGCGAGGACGACATCGTCGGCATCGTGTATCTGAAGGACCTGGTCCGCCGGACGCACATCAGCCGGGAGGCGGAGAGCGACCTGGTCTCCACCGCGATGCGCCCGGCGACCTTCGTGCCCGACACCAAGAACGCCGGTGACCTGCTGCGCGAGATGCAGAAGGAGCGCAGCCACGTCGCCGTCGTCATCGACGAGTACGGCGGCACGGCCGGCATCGTCACCATCGAGGACATCCTGGAGGAGATCGTCGGCGAGATCACCGACGAGTACGACCGGGAGCTGCCGCCGGTCGAGGAGCTGGGCGGGGACCGCTTCCGGGTCACCGCGCGCCTCGACATCGGCGACCTGGGCGAGCTGTACGGCCTGGAGGCGTTCGACGACGAGGACGTGGAGACGGTGGGCGGTCTGCTGGCGAAGGCGCTGGGCAGGGTGCCGATCGCCGGTGCCTCCTCGATCGTGGAGCTGCCCGACGGCCGGGAACTGCGGCTGACCGCGGAGGCCGCGGCGGGCCGCCGGAACAAGATCGTGACCGTGCTGGCGGAGCCGGTGGGCGCCGCGGAGGCCCCGAAGGAGGCGTTGCCGGAGTGAGTCCTGAGGAGTTGCGCGACTTCTGCCTGTCCTTCAACGCATCGGTGGAGGACTTCCCCTTCAACCCGGAGATCTCGGTCTTCAAGGTGCTGGGGAAGATGTTCGCACTGTCCTCGCTGGACGGGCGCCCGCTCACGGTCAACCTCAAGTGCGACCCGGACGACGCGCTCCGGCTGCGCGCCGACCATCCGGGGCTGATCGTCCCCGGCTACCACATGAACAAGCGGCACTGGAACACGGTGACCGCCGACGGCGGGCTCCCGGACCGCGTCGTCCGGGAGCTGGTCGAGGACTCGTACGACCTGGTGGTCGCCGGCCTACCGCGCGCCGACCGCCTCCGCCTCGACCGTCCCTGAGCCCGCCGTCCGCCGGGTCCGCAGTCCGGCCGCGACCAGCACCGCCGCCGCCAGCACGATCGCCGCGTCCAGCAGCAGCACGGTGTGCACGCCCGACCTCAGGTCCGCCGAGGTGGTGGCCAGGACGCCCAGCAGCGGGATGCCGACGGTGATGCCGACCTGCTGCGTCGAGGTGACCAGGCCGGTCGCCAGGCCCTGCTCCTCGTCGGGGACGCCCGAGGTGACGGTCAGGCCGTAGGAGATGATCGCGCCCAGGTGGCACATGCTGGCCAGGGACACGGCCGCGGTGGCCAGCCACACCGAGCCGCCGCCCTCCCCCAGCCCCAGCAGCGACAGCCCCAGGGCGCCCCGCCCGGCGAGCGAGCCGGCCAGGGTGCGGCGGGCGCCGAAGCGGTTGATGACGCGCGGGGCGTACGTACCGGCCACCACCGACAGGACGCCCTGCACGCCGAAGACGAGGCCGGTCTCGAAGGCGGTCAGGTGCAGGACCTCCTGGAGGTACAGGGTGAGCACGAAGACCACCGTCGACATCATCGAGAAGGTGACCAGCCCGCCCACGTTGCCCCACGCGACCGTACGGCGACGCAGCATCGGCAGGGAGACCAGCGGGGCGGCGGTGCGGGACTCGACGACGCCGAAGGCGGTGAGCAGGAGCAGGCCGGCGGCGAGGGTGACGAGGACGTCGGCGCGGCCGAAGCCGTGTTCGGCGGCCGTGGACAGGGCGTAGATCAGGGAGAGCAGGCCGCCGGTGACGGTGACCGCGCCGGGGACGTCCAGGCGGGGGCGGTCGGGGGTGCGCGACTCGGGCAGCAGGCCGGGGGCGAGCGGCAGCACGATCAGGGCGAAGACGGCGAGCAGGCCCATCGTCGAGCGCCAGCTCAGCAGGTCCGTCAGCACGCCCCCGGCCACCATGCCGACGGTGAAGCCGAGCGAGAGCAGGGTGCCGGAGATGCCGAGGGCGCGGGCGCGCGCCGGGCCCTCCGGGAAGGTCGTCGTCAGCAGGGACATGCCGGTGGGGACGATGGCCGCTGCGCCGAGCCCCTGGAGGGCGCGCCCGGCGAGGAAGGAGGCCGGGTCCCAGGCGAAGGTCGCCAGCAGCGAGGCGGCGGCGAAGAGCGCGAGGCCGGCGAGGAAGAGCCGGCGCCGGCCGTACAGGTCGCCGATGCGGCCGAAAGCAGCAGGAACCCGCCGGACGGCAGCGCGAACGCGGTGACCGCCCACTGCAGGGCGGAGGTGCTCATGCCGAGGTCCGCGCCGAGGACGGGCAGGGCCACGTTCAGGACGGAGAAGTCGAGCGCGACCATGAACTGGGCCGCGCAGAGCACGAACAGGACGAGCCGGTCGCGGGGCGAGAGCCGGTCGGACGCGGCCGGCTCGGGCACGGGAGTCGTTGGAGTGGTGTCGATCGCCATGGCAAGCAGCCTGCGGGCGCCGGAATAGGCGTGGGGAGCGGCCAGTTGTCCTGGTGGTGGCACCACCAGCATGGCTACGGGGGGAGTACGAGTGCCGGACGTGATCGTGCGGTCCGAGGCGAGGTCGGGCCGGGGCCGGCGCCGCAGCGAACTGCGGGAGTTCCTGATGAGCCGGCGGGCCCGGGTCTCCCCGGCCGAGGCGGGCCTGCCGGACGGCGGGGCGCGGCGCCGGACGCCGGGGCTGCGCCGCGAGGAGGTGGCGGTGCTCGCCGGGGTGGGCGCCTCCTGGTACCAGTGGCTGGAGCAGGGCCGGGACATCTCCGTCTCGCCGCAGGTCCTGGACGCGGTCGGCCGGGTGCTGCGGCTCAGCAACGCCGAGCGCCGCCATCTGTACGTGCTGGCCGGGCTGAACCCGCCCGCGGCCGAGGTGGAGCCGGCGAAGCGGGACATGTGCGACGGGCTGCGGCGACTGATCGACACGTGGATGCCGTACCCGGCGCACATCATGGACCGGTACTACAACTGCGTGATGTACAACGACGCGGCGGCGATGGTGCTGGGCATGCGGCCGGGGACGGCGTGGAACTGCGTCGTCGACTTCTTCACCGACCCGCTCTACCGGGCGCGGGACCGCAGCTGGCGGGAGAACGCGCGCACGGTCGTCGCCCAGTTCCGCGCCGCCTGCGCGGCCGGCCCCGACGACGAGGGGTTCCAGCAGGTGCTGGCGGAGCTGACGGCGGCCAGTGACGAGTTCGCGGCGCTGTGGGAGGAGCGGGACATCGAGGACGCCGGGCAGATCCGCAAGGAGCTGGAGCATCCGCTGGTCGGGCTGCTCAGCCTGGAGTCGACGGCCCTGAAGGTGCCCGCGCGGCCGGATCTGACGATCGTGCTGCACACGCCGCTGGACGAGGCGAACAGCGCGGCGAAGCTGGAGTGGCTGGCCTCGCCGGAGGGCCGGCGCGGGGCGATGTACCCGGTGGCGGGGTGAGCGGGCGGCCGCCGGGGCCGCGTACGGCCGGGCTACGTATGCTCACCCCATGACCGAGACTCCCGCCCTCGACCCCGAGGACCGCAAGATCGTCACCCTGGCCCGTTCCGCCCGGGCCCGCAACGGTGTGCCCGAGGGGGCGGCCGTGCGCGACGAGACCGGACGCACCTACGTCGCCGGGACCGTGGCCCTGGACTCGCTGAAGCTGAGCGCGCTGCGTACGGCGGTGGCGATGGCGGTGGCGTCCGGCGCGAAGTCCCTGGAGGCGGCGGCCGTGGTGACGGAGGCGGAGTCGGCGTCGGCGGAGGACCGGGCGGCGGTACGGGACCTGGGCGGTCCCGCGACGCCGGTACTGGTCGCCTCGCCGGACGGAACGGTCCGCGACACGGTGAGCGCGGGCTGAGGGCGGCCCTGCCGTCGACCTTGGTACGGCGGGGCTCCGGGGATCAGGGACAATGGGCGCCATGAGCGTTCGTACCCAGTCATCCGAAGACCCGGCCGAGACTGTTCACCGGGCCGGCTTCGCCTGCTTCGTGGGCCGCCCCAACGCGGGCAAGTCCACCCTCACGAACGCTCTGGTCGGGCAGAAGGTGGCGATCACCTCGAACCGTCCGCAGACCACGCGGCACACCGTGCGGGGCATCGTGCACCGTGAGGAGGCCCAGCTGATCCTGGTGGACACCCCGGGGCTGCACAAGCCGCGCACGTTGCTGGGCGAGCGGCTGAACGACGTGGTGCGCACGACGTGGGCCGAGGTGGACGTCATCGGTTTCTGTCTGCCGGCCAACGAGAAGCTGGGCCCCGGTGACCGCTTCATCGCCAAGGAGCTGGCGGGGATCCGGAAGACGCCGAAGGTCGCGATCGTCACGAAGACCGACCTGGTGGACGGCAAGACCCTGGCCGAGCAGCTGATCGCGATCGACCGGCTCGGCGAGGAACTGGGCATCACCTGGGCGGAGATCGTCCCGGTGTCGGCCACCGGCAACAAGCAGGTGGACCTGCTCGCGGACCTGCTGACCCCGCTGCTGCCCGAGGGCCCCGCGCTCTACCCCGAGGGCGACCTGACCGACGAACCCGAGCAGGTCATGGTCGCCGAGCTGATCCGGGAGGCCGCGCTGGAGGGCGTACGGGACGAGCTGCCGCACTCCATCGCGGTGGTCGTCGAGGAGATGCTCCCGCGCGAGGACCGCCCCGCCGACAAGCCGCTCCTGGACATCCACGCCAACGTTTTCATCGAACGCCCCAGCCAGAAGGGCATCATCATCGGCCCCAAGGGCAAGCGCCTGAAGGACGTCGGCATCAAGTCCCGCAAACAGATCGAGGCCCTCCTCGGCACCCCGGTCTTCTTGGACCTCCACGTGAAGGTCGCCAAGGACTGGCAGCGCGACCCCAAGCAGCTGCGGCGGCTGGGGTTCTGAGCTGACGGCCGCGGGCGGTCAGGACGGGGGGCGGAAGCCGATCGTCGGGACGGCGCGGCGCAGGGGCCAGGCGGCGGGTGGGTCGTCGGGGAGCAGGCCGGCGAGGAACGCGTAGCGGCGCAGGGCCGTGGGGTCCTGGCTCTGCACCGACTGGACCTTGCGCCACCAGGTGGCGATCTCGCCCCAGCCGGGCGCCGACAGGGAGCCGCCGAACTCCTGGACGGAGAGGGCGGCGGTCAGGCCGGCGAAGGCGAGCCGGTCGGCCAGGGGCCAGCCGGCCAGGGTGCCGGTGACGAACCCGGCGACGAAGACGTCCCCCGCGCCGGTCGGGTCCAGGGCCTCCACCTCGATGGCCGGGACCTCGGCGCTCTCCCCCGTCCGCCGGTCCACCGCGTACGCGCCCTCCGCGCCGAGGGTGACCACGGCGAGCGGCACGTGCTCGGTGAGGGCGTGCGCCGCGGCGCGCGGGCAGGTGGCGCCGGTGTAGCGCATGGCCTCCTCCGCGTTGGGCAGGAAGGCCTCGCAGTGCGCGAGGTCGGACAGCCCGGCCAGGTCCCAGGCGCCGGTGTCGTCCCAGCCGACGTCGGCGAAGACGCGGGTGCCGCGGGCGGCGGCCTGGGCGATCCAGGGGGCGCTCATGCCGGGCGTGAGGGAGGCGACGGCGGCACGGGCACGCGGCGGGCAGTCGGGGGACGGCTCCTCCGGCGGCGGCTCGTGGCCGTGGGAGACCATCGTGCGCTCCCCCTCGTACGCCATCGAGACCGTCACCGGCGAGTGCCAGCCCGGGACGGTGCGCGAGGAGCCGAGGTCGATGCCCTCGCCCTGGGCCAGGGCGTCCCGGCAGTAGTCGCCGTAGTGGTCGTCGCCGAAGGCCGCGGCGAGCGAGGTGCGCAGGCCGAGGCGGGCCAGCGCGGTCGCCATGTTGGCGATGCCGCCGGGGCTCGACCCCATCCCGCGGGCCCAGGACTCCGTCCCGCGCACCGGTGCGGAGTCGAGCCCGGTGAAGACGACGTCGAGGAAGACGGTGCCGGTCAGATACACGTCCCAGGGCGGGTCCTGCGGGCCGCGCAGCGCGGCGAGAGGATCAACCCTGGACCGGCGGTGCGCTTCCTCGTCCTGGGCGTGGCGATGTGTTCTCGCGTCGGCCGGCATGGCGGGCATGGCAGGCACGTCGGACGCGGTGGACACGGTGGACGCTGTCACGGTGCGCTCCCTGGCATGGTGCGGATCCCGCCAGTGTGCACCACGCCACCGACAATCCCCCGCGCCCTACCAGCGCGGCACGGACGGGGTGACCCAGCCCGGGTCCGCCACCCGCATCGCGGCGGCGTCGTCGCGGTCGCGCAGGGCGCCGTCGTCGTCGAGCCAGCGCCGGTGCAGGAACGCCAGGCGGTCGCGGTCGAGTTCGACACCGAGGCCGGGGGCGTCGGAGACGGTGACGCGGCCGCCGTCGAAGACGAGCCGTTCGGTGAGCACGTCCTCGGACTGCCAGGGATAGTGGGAGTCGCAGGCGTGGTGCAGGTTCGGGACGGTGGCCGCGACGTGGGTCATGGCGGCGAGGCTGATCCCGAGGTGGGTGTTGGAGTGCATGGAGATGCCGACGCCGAAGGTGCGGCAGACGGCGGCGAGCTGCTGGGTGTTGCGCAGCCCGCCCCAGTAGTGGTGGTCGGAGAGCACGACCTGGACGGCGCCCTTGGTGAACGCCTCCTGGATCTCGGCGAACGTCGTCACGCACATGTTGGTGGCGAGCGGCACCCCGGTCTTCGCGGCGACCTCGGCCATGGCCGGCGTGCCGAGCGCGGGGTCCTCCAGGTACTCCAGGACGTCCCCGAGTTCCTCGGCGACCCTGAGCGAGGTCTCCACGGACCAGGCGCCGTTGGGGTCCAGGCGCAGCGGGTGTCCGGGGAAGGCGTCGGCGAGCGCCCTGATCGCGGCGATCTCCTCGTCGGGCGGGAAGACACCGCCCTTGAGCTTGAAGGAGGTGAAGCCGTACCGCTCGGTGAAGGTGCGGGCCTGTGCGACCACGCCGGCCGGGTCGACGGCGGCGCCCCAGTCGTCCCGTTCGGCGGCGACGCCCTCGGGGTGGGCGGCCCACTTGTAGAAGAGGTAGGCGCTGTACTCGACGGAGTCGCGGACCTTGCCGCCCAGCAGCGCGTGCACGGGCAGGCCGAGCGCCTTTCCGAGGGCGTCGAGGCAGGCCACCTCGAAGCCGGAGACGACGGACAGGCGCAGCTTGTCGGCGGTCTGGACGCCGCGCAGCCCGCCGACGTCGACCTGGGCGGAGACCCGGGAGCCGTCGACGGCGACCTCGTCGGCGGCGTTGAACAGGCCGTTCAGGTCGCTGACCTGACGGCCGACCAGCTTCTCGGCGAAGGGCCGGGCCAGTTCCAGGTACTTGGCGTCGCCGTAGGTCTCGCCGATACCGGTGACCCCGTCGGCGGTCTCGACCTCGATGATCAGGCGGGGGGTGTACGGCTGGTGCACGCCCTGCGTGTTGAGCAGCGGTGGGTCCGCCACGAGGATCGGCGTGAGGTGGACGGCCGTGATGGTGAGGTCGGCGGTCACGGGGCGGCTCCTGGGAGGTCGAGTCCGGCGGCGAACGAGGTCGTCTCCATATGTAAACGGAACCCACATATGGAGATCGAGATTAGATAGCCGACCCCAAGGCGTCAATGGTGCGGCCGACCGGTGCGCTGCCGCCGGGTCACGCGGCGGGGAAGGTGTACTCCGCCACCTCGGCCAGACAGCGCGCCCGCAGTTCCTCGTCGTCCTCCAGGAAGGAGGCGAGGAACGAGTTGCGGGCCAGCTCCCGCAGCCGCTCCTCGGTGAGGCCGAGGGACAGGCTGACGGCGTCGAAGTTGTCGCCCGCGTAGCCGCCGAAGTAGGCCGGGTCGTCGGAGTTGACGGTGCACATGAGGCCCGCGTCGAGCATCGCCGGCAGGGGGTGGTCGGCGAGGGTGTCGACCGTGCGCAGCCGGACGTTGGACAGCGGGCACAGGGTCAGCGGGACGCGGTCACGCACCAGCCGCGCCACCAGCGCCGGGTCCTCCAGCGAGCGCAGGCCGTGGTCGACGCGCTCGACACCCAGGACGTCCAGGGCCTCGGTGACGTACTCCGGCGGCCCCTCCTCACCCGCGTGCGCGACCCGGCGCAGCCCGAGCGCGGCGGCGGCCTCGTACACCTCGCGGAACTTGACCGGCGGGTGGCCCACCTCGGCGGAGTCCAGCCCGACGCCGGTGATGCGGTCGAGGTACGGCCTGGCGGCGTCCAGCGTCGCGAGCGCCGACTCGGCGGACTCGTCGCGCAGGAAGCACATGATAAGCCGGGTGGAGACACCGTGGTTCTCGCGGCTGCGGCCCAGCGCCCGCCACAGCCCCTGCACGACCGTGCCCATCTCCACGCCCCGGGCGAGGTGGGCCTGCGGGTCGAAGAAGATCTCCGCGTGCCGGACGCCCTGCGCGGCGGCGCGGGCGAGGTAGGCGCCCGCGAGGTCCTCGAAGTCCCGCTCGGTGCGCAGGACGGCCATCAGTTCGTAGTACAGGTTCAGGAAGGACTGGAGGTCCTCGAACCGGTACGCCTCGCGCAGCGCGTCCTCGTCGGCGTACGGCAGGGGCACACCGTTGCGGGCGGCCAACTCGAAGGCCAGCTCCGGCTCCAGCGTGCCTTCGATGTGCAGGTGCAGTTCAGCTTTGGGCAGAGACATCAGAGCATCGTACGGCGGGTTCACCGACGTTTCGGAACCGGGATCCGGGTGAGGTCGCGGGCCACGGTCAGCTCGCCCCCGAACCCGGCGGCCCTCGCCTGCCGCTCGAACTCCTCGGGCTCGGAGTAGCGCTGACTGAAGTGCGTCAGCACCAGGTGCCGTACGCCCGCGTCCCGGGCGACCCGCGCGGCCTGGCCGGCGGTCAGGTGGCCGTGGTCGGTGGCGAGCGCCTCGTCCTCGTCGAGGAAGGTGGACTCGATGACCAGCAGGTCGCAGCCCTCGGCGAGGGCGTGCACCCCCGCGCAGAGCCGGGTGTCCATGACGAACGCGAACCGCTGGCCGCGGCGGACCTCGCTGACCTCGTCGAGCGGGACGCCGTTCAGCGAGCCCTCCCGCTGGAGGCGGCCGACGTCGG
Organism: Streptomyces sp. NPDC058534; assembly: GCF_042717365.1. Classification (NCBI taxonomy): domain Bacteria; kingdom Bacillati; phylum Actinomycetota; class Actinomycetes; order Kitasatosporales; family Streptomycetaceae; genus Streptomyces; species Streptomyces sp. NPDC058534. The sequence continues at coordinate 96,868 of NZ_JBHXNW010000001.1, read as the reverse complement.
GGCCCTTGATGCCGTGCGCGGCCAGGCGGTCGGGGAGCATGCGGCGGCCGTCGGGCTCGGTGAGGCGGTAGCCGTAGGACTCGACGGGGTGGGACAGCTTGTGGGCGTCCAGGGTGTAGGCGGGGGTGACCGCCAGCGGCCCGTCCGCGTCCACCGGCGACTCGGTGAGCGCGACCGTCTCGCGGTAGGCGGTGGCGTACCGCAGGCGCTCGAAGAAGCGGCGTCCGGAGCGCGGGTAGTGGGCGGTGATCTCGTGCGGGACCTGGTCGAGGTTGACGCGCTGGATGACACCGGCCAGGCCCAGGCTGTGGTCGCCGTGGAAGTGCGTGACGCAGATCCGGTTCAGGTCGTGGGCGGCGACCCCGGCGCGCAGCATCTGGCGCTGCGTGCCCTCGCCGGGGTCGAACAGGATGCCCTCGCCGTCCCAGCGCAGCAGGTAGCCGTTGTGGTTGCGGTGCCGGGTCGGGACCTGGCTGGCGGTGCCTAGGACGACCAGTTCACGTACGGACATCGTGGGCTATCCGGGGGGCCATTCGAGGCCGCGGCCGCCGAGGACGTGGGCGTGCGCGTGCCAGACGGTCTGGCCGGCGCCGGTGCCGGTGTTGAAGATGGTCCGGTAGCTGTCCAGCTTCTCCTGGTCGGCGACCGCCTGGGTCTCACGCAGGACGTCCGCGGCGAGTTCCGGGGCACCGGCGGCGAGCGCGGCGGCGTCGCGGTAGTGCGCCTTGGAGATCACCAGGACGTGGGTGGGGGCCTGGGGGTTTATGTCGCGGAAGGCGACGGTGGTGTCCGTGTCGCGGACGATCGTCGCCGGGATCTGGCCTGCGACGATCTTGCAGAACAGGCAGTCGTCCTGGGGTTCCCCGGCCATTCGCGTGCGCTCCCTTTTTCGCAGGTGGGCTGGTGTAGGGCATGGTAGTCGTTTGGCCGCGGGCCGGTGGTGGGCTGGTCGCGCAGTTCCCCGCGCCCCTTAAGTTGGCAATCCTGGCGGCGATTTTGCCGGTACCGACTCCAGTGACTCCAGGGCCAGTCTGATTGCCTCGTCCAGTTGGGGGTCGCGGCCTGTGGCGTGGTCCTGGGGGCGGTGGGGGATTTCGATGTCGGGGTCTACGCCGTGGTTTTCCACGCCCCAGCCGTAACCCTCCAGCCAGAAGGCGTACTTGGGCTGGGTGATCAGGGTGCCGTCGACCAGGCGGTAGCGGCTGTCGATGCCGATGACGCCGCCCCAGGTGCGCGTGCCGACGACCGGGCCGATGCCGAGCGCCTTGATCGCGGCGTTGACGATGTCGCCGTCGGAGCCGGAGAACTCGTTGGCGACGGCGACGACCGGGCCGCGGGGCGCGTCCAGCGGGTAGCTGGAGGGGCGCATCCCGCGTGGCAGGTCCCAGCCGACGATGCGCCGGGCCAGCTTCTCCACGACCAGTTGGGAGGTGTGCCCGCCGCGGTTCTCGCGGACGTCGACGACCAGGCCCTCGCGGGCCACCTCGACGCGCAGGTCGCGGTGGATCTGCGCCCAGCCGGGCGCCTGCATGTCGGGAACGTGCAGGTAGCCGAGCCGGCCGCCGGACTTCTCGTGGACGTAGGCGCGGCGGTCGGCGACCCATGCGTGGTAGCGCAGCGGCTCCTCGTCGGCGAGGGGGACGACGACGGCGTGCCGCAGTTCGCCGCCGCCGGAGGGGGAGATGGTCAGCTCGACGGCCTTGCCCGCCGTGCCGACCAGCAGCGGGCCGGGTCCGGTGACCCGGTCCACGGGCTGTCCGGCGACCGCGACGATCGCGTCCCCCGCGCGCACGGCGACGCCGGGCGCGGCGAGCGGGGAGCGGGCGTCGGGGTCGGAGGTCTCCGAGGGCAGGACGCGGTCGATGCGCCAGGTGCCGTCCTCGTGCCGCGAGAGGTCGGCGCCGAGCAGGCCCTGCCGGGCGCCGGAGCCGTGGCCGCCGCGCGGGGTGACGTAGGCGTGCGAGGTGCCGAGTTCGCCCTGCACCTCCCAGAGGAGGTCGACCAGGTCGTCGTGGGTGGCGAGGCGGTCAAGGACGGGCCGGTAGCGGTCGAGGACGCCGTCCCAGTCGACGCCGTTCATGTCGGCCCGCCAGAAGTGGTCCCGCATGATGCGGCCGGTCTCGTCGAACATCTGCCGCCACTCGGCGGCCGGGTCGACGGTCTGCCGCACCCGGCCCAGGTCGACGCTGATGTTGGTGTCGCTGTCCTCGTCGCCGGAGGCCCGCCGGTCGCTGGGTACGACCTTGAGCCGACCGTCGGTCCACAGCAGCACCCGCTTGCCGTCGCCGCTGACCTCGAAGTGGTCGGCGTCGCCCGCGAGGTGCTCGACGCGCTGCTGGGCGAGGTCGTACCGCTCCAGCTCGGTGTTCGGGTCGGGGGCGTCCGGGGTGGCGCGGGAGGCGCCGAGGACGCCGGTGAGCGGGTGGCGCAGCCACAGGACGCCGTCCTTGGCGGCGCGCAGCCCGGAGTAGCGGGCGGCCTCGACCGGGAAGGGCACGATGCGGTCGGCGAGGCCCTCGATGTCGATCCGGGTGGTCGGGGTGCCCTCGCTGTCGGGGGTCTCCTCCCGGTCCGGGGTCTCGAAGGGGCGGCCGTGGCGCTGCGGGCCGAAGGGCGAGGGGGTGGTCGCGGCGAGCGTGATCAGGTACGGCCGGGCGCCCTCGACGAAGGCGAGGTCGAAGACGTGCTCGTCGTAGACCGGGTCGAAGGAGCGGGTGGAGAGGAAGGCGAGGTGCTTGCCGTCCAGGGTGAAGGCCGGCGCGTAGTCCTTGAAGCGCAGCGGCGTCGCCTCGCTCACCGACAGGTCGGTGGTGTTGGCGAGCTTGAGCTGACGCAGCGGGTCGGGGCCGGGGTGGGACCAGGCGAGCCAGGCGGAGTCGGGCGAGAAGACCAGCCCGGACGCGTCGCCGTCCTCGCTGCGGTCGACCTCGCGGACCTCGCCGCTCTCGCGCTCGACGAGCAGGACCCGTCCGTCGTGCGAGGCGACGGCGGCACGGCTGCCGTCGGGGGCCATGGCGAGGTGCAGCACCCGGCCGAGCTGTCCGGCGGCCAGGCGTCGCGCGGTGGCGCCGGGCGCGAGTCCGGTGGCGGGCGCGAACTCCAGGGCGTCGTCGCCCTCGGCGTCCGTCACCCACACCACCCACTCCTCGCCGTCGACGCGGAAGGTGCGGGGCAGGCGGGTGCGGACCCCGGGTGTCGCCGTGAGCGCGCGGGCCGGTCCGGCGCGGTGGGTGACCCAGTGCACGGCGCCGCGGACGGCGACGGCGCTGCCGCGTGCCGTGTGGTCGGGGGAGGCCGAGCCGAACCAGCGGGCGGCGTTCAGCGGGTAGGACTGGAGGTCGACGCGGGCGCCGCCGAGCCGGATGTCGAGCCGCCGGGGCTCGGCGCCGTCGAGGTCGTCAAGGGTCCACAGCTCACCGGCGCTGGAGTAGACGACGCGGGTGCCGTCGGTCGCGGCGTGGCGGGCGTAGAAGCCGTCGAGAGGGGTGTGCCGGCGCAGGTCGGAGCCGTCGGCGAGCGAGGAGTAGAGGGCGCCGGTGCCTTCGTGGTCGGAGAGGAAGGCGATCCGGTCGCCGACCCAGAAGGGGTACTCGATGTTGCCGTCGAGGTCGCTGTGGAGGCGTACGAACTCGCCGTCGTCCTCGCGGTCGATCCACAACTTGCCTGCCGTGCCGCCCCGGTAGCGCTTCCACCAGGCGGACTCGCGGCCCATCGGCGCGGACAGCAGCACGGTGTGCGGCCCGTCCGCGACGTCGCCGACGGGGCCGTACGGCAGGGTGGCGGCCGGTCCGCCGTCGAGCGGGACGGCGCGGGCCCAGCTGCGGCGCAGGCTGGCCTGTCCGTAGGTGCTGAGGGCGAGGACCTCGCCGTCCGGGGTCCAGCCGCGTACCTGGGTCCTGATGCTGCCCCAGTGGGTGAGGCGCTCGGCGCGGCCGCCGTCGACGGGCGCGACGTGCACCTCGGGGGCGCCGTCGCGGGTGGAGGTCCAGGCGACCGTGGTGCCGTCGGGCGAGATGCGCGGGTGGTTCACCGGCACGTTGTCGGCGCTGACCCGCCAGGCCCGGCCACCGTCGAGCGGGGCGAGCCACACGTCGTCCTCGGCGGTGAAGGCGACCAACTCGCCGTGCGGGTGCGGAAAGCGGAGGTAGGCAGGCGCTGCGGGCTGTGTCACCCCCTCACCCTATGCAGCGGCGCCGCCCGCCGACAGAGGTTTGGATCACTTGCCGTCACCGGCCGGGCGGGCTGTCCGCCCTCCGGCTACTTTCCCTCCACCGGGCGGCAGTGCGGGTCGTCCGGGCACCAGATGGTCCTGGTGACGGTCACGGTGGGGCCGGGCTGCTGCGGGGAGGGGCCGTTCGCGGGCGGGGCGCTGGTGGCCTCGCAGTTGCCCAGCCCCTTGACCCGGAACCACTCCTTGCCGTCCACCTCGGCCTTCAGGTCGCCGCGCACACAGGCGCCGTTGACGACGCGGGTCACTTTCCCGTCGACGGTGATCTCCCTACCGTCGTCGGTCTCGCCCTCGCAGTCGACGGAGGCGACGGTGTCCTCGCTCGGCGACGCGCTGCCGCCGCCACCGCCGGTGGACGCGGTGCAGGTGAGCCACCGCACGTCGGACTTCTGCCGCTCCAGTTCACGCGTCATGGTCTGGTCGGTCGTGTACGCCACGGTCGCGGAACTGAGCCCGCCCGGTTCGCACGCGACCACGCCTCCGACGGCGACGACCGCACCGACGGCCACCGGAGCCACACGCCAAATCCGCCTCAATGCCCCCATGGAGGGCAGCCTCCCACCGGTCCGGGGCGGGCGGTAGGGGGCATACGGCCACTGTGGCGACGGGTGCCGTCAGGACCAGCGGCCGGTGCGGGTCAGCAGGGCGGCGGTCGCGGCGGTGCCCGCGGTGGAGGTGCGCAGGACGCTGCGTCCCAGGCGGTAGGGCCGGGCGCCGGCCTCGGCGAAGAGGGCCAACTCCTCGGGGGAGACGCCACCTTCGGGGCCGACGACCAGCACGATGTCGCCGGAGGCGGGGAGTTCGGCGGCGGCCAGGGGTTCGTCGCCGCTCTCGTGGAGTACGGCGGCGAAGTCGGCGGCGGCCAGAAGCGAGGCAACCTGCTTGCTGGTCGCCGCGTCCGCGACGTCGGGGAAGCGGACCCGGCGGGACTGCTTGCCGGCCTCCCGGGCCGTCGCCCGCCACTTGCCGAGTGCCTTCTGGCCGCGCTCGCCCTTCCACTGCGTGATGCACCGGGACGCCGCCCAGGGCACGATCGCGTCGACGCCGACCTCGGTCATCGTCTCCACGGCCAGCTCGCCGCGGTCGCCCTTGGGCAGGGCCTGGACGACGGTGACGCGGGGCTGCTCCGGCGGTTCCTCGTGGACCGTCTCCAGGTCCGTGACCACGAGGCGGTCCTTACCCTCGGCGGCCTTCACCACGCCCTCGGCCCAGTGTCCGCGTCCGTCGGTGAGGACGACGTCCTCGCCGGACCGCAGCCGCTTCACGGAGACGGCGTGCCGTCCCTCGGGGCCGTCGAGGACGTACTCCCCCGCCGTCAGGTCCGCCGGGCCGAGGGAGTCGACCACGAACACCGGTGCCGTCATCGGCCGGCGCCTCCCGTCGCGTAGTGCGACAACGCTGTCCCGGCGGCGGCGAGTTCGGCCACCAGGACCTCCACCAGCTGTCCGGCGGGCAGCTCGCGGGCCATCCGGTGGCCCTGTCCGGCCCACAGCGCCATGCCCTGCGCGTCGCCCGCCTTGGCCGCGGCCTTGCGCAGCGGCACGGTGAGGTGGTGCACGTCCGGGTAGGCGGCGGGGGCGTAGGGGCCGTGCTCGCGCAGGAAGCGGTTGACCAGGCCGCGGGCGGGGCGGCCGGAGAAGGCGCGGGTCAACTCGGTGCGCACGAACAGGGGGTTGGTCAGCGCCTGCTTGTGCAGGTCGTGCGCGCCGGACTCGGGGGTGGCGAGGAAGGCGGTGCCCAGCTGGGCCGCGCTCGCGCCGGCCGCGAGGACCGCGGCGATCTGACCGCCGCGCATGATGCCGCCGGCGGCGACGATGGGCAGGCTCACCGCCTCCCGGACCTGGGCGACCAGCGACAGCAGTCCGGTGCCGGCGCCGCCGGTCTCCGGGTTGTCCCGGTGGGTGCCCTGGTGGCCGCCGGCCTCGGCGCCCTGCGCGATCACCGCGTCGGCGCCGGACCGCTCCACGGCGCGGGCCTCGTCCGCGGTGGTCGCCGCGACCAGGGCGAACGTGCCGACACGGTGCAGGGAGTCGACGACCTCGGCGCTAGGGACGCCGAAGTGGAAGGACACCACCGGTACCGGGTTGTCCAGCAGCACCGCGAGCTTGGTGTCGTAGCCGTCGTCCCGGCCGCTGTCGGGGTCGCCGAGTTCCGTCTCGTACCACGCGGCCTCGCCGGCCAGCTGGTGGGCGTACACGCCGACGGCCGCCGGGTCGGCGGTCTCCGGCTGCGGCATGAAGAGGTTGACACCGAAGGGGCGTGCGGTCAGCCCCCGCAGCTCCTTGATCTCCTGGTACATCCCGTCCGCGGTCTTGTACCCGGCGGCCAGGAATCCCAGCCCGCCCGCCTCGCAGACCGCGGCGGCGAGCCGCGGCACGGAGACGCCGCCCGCCATCGGCGCCTGCACGATCGGGTAGGGGAAGAGATCGGTCAGTGCGGAGGACATGACCGCATGTTGTCACGTCCTCCGAACAAGTCCGAATCCGGACTTCCGTTGGCATACGCCAGAAGCATCCGCATCCGGGAGCCACCCACCGAGCCCGACGACGCCCCGGAAGGCCACCGCCTCAGCGGCCGTTGGCTGCGCCTGCCCGGGGGCGACCCCCGAACCCCCGGCAGCCTCCCGGCGCCGCGCGATCAGCCTGACGACGCCCCGAGGGACCACCGCCTCAGCGGCCGTTGGCTGTGCCTGCCCGGGGGCGACCCCCGGACCCCCGGCAGCCTCCCGGCGCCGCGCGATCAGCCTGACGACGCCCCGAGGGACCACCGCCTCAGCGGCCGTTGAACGCGTCCTTCAGCCGGGAGAACAACCCCTGCTGGCCGGGCTGGAACTGGCCCTGTGGCCGTTCCTCGCCGCGCAGTGCGGACAGCTCGCGCAGGACGCGTTCCTGTTCGGGGTCGAGCTTGGTCGGGGTGGTGACCTCGACGTGGACGATGAGGTCGCCCCGGCCGCCGCCGCGCAGGTGGGTGACGCCCCGGCCGTGCAGCGGGACCGACTGGCCGGACTGGGTGCCCGGGCGGATGTCGATCTCCTCTATGCCGTCGAGCGTCTCCAGCGGCACCTTCGTGCCGAGGGCCGCCGCCGTCATCGGGATGGTGACCGTGCAGTGCAGGTCGTCGCCGCGGCGCTGGAAGGTGGAGTGCGGCAGCTCGTGGATCTCGACGTACAGGTCGCCGGCCGGGCCGCCGCCGGGGCCGACCTCGCCCTCGCCCGCGAGCTGGATCCGGGTGCCGTTGTCCACACCGGCCGGGATCTTCACGGTCAGGGTGCGCCGGGAGCGGATGCGGCCGTCGCCCGCGCACTCGGGGCACGGGGTCGGGACCACGGTGCCGAAGCCCTGGCACTGCGGGCAGGGCCGCGAGGTCATGACCTGGCCCAGGAAGGACCGGGTGACCTGCGAGACCTCACCGCGACCGCGGCACATGTCGCACGTCTGGGCCGACGTGCCGGGCGCCGCGCCCTCGCCGTTGCAGGTGTTGCAGACGACGGCCGTGTCGACCTGGATGTCCTTGGTCGTGCCGAAGGCCGCCTCGTCCAGCTCGACCTCGATGCGGATCATCGCGTCCTGGCCTCGGCGGGTGCGCGAGCGCGGCCCGCGCTGCGACGCCGTACCGAAGAACGCATCCATGATGTCCGAGAAGTTCCCGAAGCCACCCGCGCCGAAGCCGCCCGCGCCACCGCCGGCGGCCTGCGAGAGGGGGTCGCCGCCGAGGTCGTAGACCTGCTTCTTCTGCGGGTCCGACAGCACCTCGTAGGCGGCGTTGATCTCCTTGAACCGCTCCTGGGTCTTCGGATCGGGGTTGACGTCCGGGTGCAGCTCGCGGGCGAGCCTCCGGAACGCCTTCTTGATCTCGTCCTGGGACGCGTCGCGGCGTACGCCGAGTACGGCGTAGTAGTCCGTGGCCACCTACGACTCCGCCAGGATCTGTCCGACGTACCGTGCCACTGCGCGTACCGCTCCCATCGTTCCCGGGTAGTCCATGCGGGTCGGTCCGACCACGCCGAGCTTGGCAACCGCCTCGCCGCCCGAACCGTAGCCCACCGACACGACGGACGTGGAGTTGAGTCCCTCATGGGCGTTCTCATGACCGATTCGGACGGTCACGCCCGGATCCTTCGCCTCGCCGAGCAGCTTGAGGAGCACGACCTGCTCCTCCAGCGCCTCCAGCACCGGCCGGATCACCAAGGGGAAGTCGTGCCCGAAGCGGGTCAGATTGGCGGTACCGCCGATCATCAACCGCTCCTCGTTCTCCTCGACCAGCGTCTCCAGGAGAGTGGAGAGCACGGTGGAGACCGTACCGCGATCCTCGGCCTCGAAGGCATCCGGCAGTTCCTCGACCAGACCCGGCACGTCGGTGAAACGACGGCCCGCGACCCGGCTGTTGAGCCGCGCGCGCAGATCCGCGAGGGACGCCTCGCCGAACGGCGCCGAGCAGTCGACCATCCGCTGCTCGACCCGGCCGGTGTCCGTGATCAGCACGAGCATCAGGCGCGCCGGCGCGAGGGCCAGCAACTCCACGTGCCGCACGGTCGAGCGGGTCAGCGACGGGTACTGCACGACGGCGACCTGCCGGGTCAGCTGCGCGAGCAGCCGCACCGTGCGGGCCACCACGTCGTCGAGGTCGACGGCGCCCTCCAGGAAGTTCTGGATGGCGCGCCGCTCGGGCGCGGTCATGGGCTTGACGCCGGCCAGCTTGTCGACGAACAGGCGGTAGCCCTTGTCGGTCGGGATGCGCCCGGCGCTGGTGTGCGGCTGGGCGATGAATCCCTCGTCCTCCAGGGCCGCCATGTCATTGCGCACGGTGGCCGGGGAGACGCCGAGGTTGTGCCGCTCGGTGAGCGCCTTGGAACCGACCGGCTCCTCGGTGCCGACGTAGTCCTGGACGATGGCGCGCAGTACCTGGAGCCTGCGTTCACTCAGCATCCGCGCACACCTCCAGAAGTCGTCCGCCCGCTGTCCCGCCCTGGCACTCACGGCGCGCGAGTGCCAGCCTTCCCCGGCCCAGTGTACGGCCGTGGGGTACGCCCCCGGCAAGGCCGGGGCCACGCCGACGTGCGGCGAGACGGTGTGGCGTTAGCGTCGTCGTTGTGACGGTGACTTGGGAAGACCTGGGATGGGAGTGGGTGGCGGCCGGGGTGGGCCGGTGCCGGCTGCCGGACTGGGACTGCACGGCCGGGCTGGTCCTCGGCGCGGAGGCGGTGCTGATGATCGACGCGGGATCGAGCCTGGGCGAGGGCGCCCGGTTGCGCGCGGGGGCGCAGCGGCTGGCCGGTCACCGTGTGACGCATCTCGCGCTGACCCACCCGCACTTCGACCACGTCCTCGGCGCCGCGGCGTTCGCGGGCGCGGAGGTCTACGGCGCGGTGGGCACCGACGCGGTGTTCGCGCCGGGCGGACACGGGCGGGAGGCGCTGCGCGCGGACGCGGTGGCGGAGGGGCTGGACGCGCGGCGGGCGGAGGAGGCGGTCGACGCGCTGGTCCGCGTCCCGCACGAGGTCTGCGGCGAGTGGACGCTCGACCTGGGCGGCGGGCGGCAGGTCCTGCTCGCCAACGTGGGCCCCGGGCACACCGGCCACGACCTCGCGGTGCTGGTGCCGGGCGACCCGGAGGTGGTGTTCTGCGGCGACCTGGTCGAGGAGTCCGGCGAGCCGCAGGCGGGCCCCGACGCCGTACCGTCGCACTGGCCCGCCGCGCTGGACCGGCTGCTCGACCTGGGCGGCGCGGACGCGCGGTACGTCCCCGGTCACGGAGCGGTGGTGGACGCGGCGTTCGTCCGGGCCCAACGGGACGCGCTGGCCGCGCGTTTCGGCGTGTCGCGCTGATCACGGCCGGCGGATTTCTCGTATCGTCGGCAGAATGCGCCAGTACTCCGCCGACCTGACCCCTGCGTGGAAGAAGTCGCAGCCGGTACCCGAGGTACCCGCCGACCCCGGCCTGGTGGTCGAGGAGCCCGGCACCGGGTTCTGCGGCGCGGTGATCGGCTGCGAGGCGGGCACGGTGACGCTGGAGGACCGCTTCGGCAAGCACCGGGTGTTCCCGATGGAGCCGCGCGGCTTCCTGCTGGAGGGGCGCTTGGTGACGCTGGTGCGGCCGGCGTCCGGTCCGGTGCGGCCCTCCCGTACGGCGTCCGGTTCGGTCGCCGTCCCCGGCGCACGAGCGCGGGTGGCGCGCGCCGGGCGCATCTACGTCGAGGGGCGGCACGACGCCGAGCTGGTCGAGAAGGTCTGGGGCGACGACCTGCGCGTCGAGGGCGTCGTCGTGGAGTACCTGGGGGGCGTGGACGACCTGCCGTCGATCGTCGCCGACTTCGCCCCGGGGCCGGACGCGCGGCTGGGCGTCCTGGTGGACCACCTGGTGCCGGGTTCGAAGGAGTCCCGGATCGCGGAGGCGGTGACGGGCGAGCACGCCCTGGTCGTCGGCCATCCCTACATCGACATCTGGGAGGCGGTGAAGGCATCGTCCGTGGGGATCGACGCCTGGCCGCGGGTGCCGCGGGGGCAGGACTGGAAGACGGGCGTGTGCCGGGCCCTGGGGTGGCCCGCCGACAACACCGGGGCGGTGTGGCAGGCGATCCTGGCGCGGGTCGGCTCGTACAGGGACCTGGAGCCGGAGCTGCTGGGACGGGTGGAGGAACTGATCGACTTCGTTACGGGTAGCGGTGGGGCCTGACGCCGGAGAAGGTGCCGAATTCACTGGTGTCCAGCTCGATTCCCAGAGCCTCCAGCGGCAGCCGGTCTCCGAACTTCACGATCTCCTGGGTGAGGTAGTCGGCTTCCTCGCCCTGCCCTGTGGGCTTCGTCAGCAGGACGCACTGCGCCATGATCGGGTCCAGGACGAGGTAGACGGGAATCTTTCCCGCCGCGTAGATCGAGCGCTTGGTGACGTAGTCCTGGTGGACGCTGGACTTGGAGACGACCTCCACGACCATCGTGATCAGCCGGCAGGACAACAGGCGACCTGACTCCGGCAGGAGATCACGCCCCAGAACAATCAAGTCCGGTACCGGCTCGCTCGCCTCGTCGAGGATGTCGACATCCTGGGTCTGCAGACGGGACCAGCGCTGCCGTGGGATCTGGTCCTGCACGCGGGCAACGATCACGTTGTGCACGATGCCAGAGCTGGTCATCATCACGATGACCCCCCGGAGGAGTTCAGCTCTCACGCCCTCGGGAGGCTCAAGTTCCTCGAAGTACCTGGTCATCCCGCGCTCATTCACAAACGCAGACTACGAACCGGCGGTGAGCCGAACCCGCATCCCGCACCGATTCACTCACCCGAGTGATCAGTCCACCAGATCCCGAACGACCGCGTCCGCCAGCAATCGCCCCCGCAACGTCAGCACCGCCCGACCCTCCGCGTACGCCCCCTCCTGGAGGAGCCCGTCGGACAGCGCCCGCCGCGACGCCACCAGCCCCTCGTCCCGCAGCAGAGCCAGCGGCACCCCCTCCCGCAGCCGCAGCTCCAGCAGCACCCGCTCCACGCGGCGGTCCTCGTCCGTCAGGAGCTCACGCCCGGCCCCCGGCGACTTCCCCGCTGCCAGCGCCCCGGCGTACGCCCCGGGGTGTTTCACGTTCCACCAGCGCACACCGCCCACGTGGGAGTGGGCTCCCGGCCCCGCGCCCCACCAGTCGGCGCCCCGCCAGTACAGCTCGTTGTGCAGGCAGCGGCCGGCGTCGGAGGTGGCCCAGTTCGACACCTCGTACCAGTCGAAGCCCGCCGCCGAGAGGGTCTCCTCGGCGATCAGGTAGCGGTCGGCGTGGACGTCGTCGTCGGTCATCGGGACCTCGCCGCGCCGGATGCGCCGGGCGAGTTGGGTGCCCTCCTCGACGATCAGGGCGTACGCCGAGACGTGGTCGGGTCCGGCGCCGAGCGCGGCGTCGAGGGAGGCCCGCCAGTCGTCGTCGGACTCGCCGGGGGTGCCGTAGATCAGGTCCAGGTTGACATGGTCGAATCCGGCGGCGCGGGCCTCGGCGACGCATGCCTCGGGGCGGCCGGGGGTGTGCGTGCGGTCCAGGACCTTCAGGACGTGCTGCCGCGCGCTCTGCATGCCGAAGGAGATCCGGTCGAAGCCGCCCTCGCGGAGGGTGGCCAGGTAGGCGGGGTCGACCGACTCGGGGTTGGCCTCCGTCGTCACCTCCGCGTCCGGTGCCAGGCCGAACTCGTCGCGGATCGCGCCCAGCATCCGCACCAGGTCCCCGGCGGGCAGCAGGGTGGGCGTGCCGCCGCCGACGAAGACCGTGCGGACCTCGCGCGGGTCGTCGCCGAGCACCTTGCGGGCCAGGCGGACCTCGTCGACGAGTGTCCCGGCGTAGTTGTCACGGGAGGCGAGGACACCGCCGGTGCCGCGCAGCTCGGTCGCGGTGTAGGTGTTGAAGTCGCAGTAGCCGCAGCGGGTCGCGCAGTACGGCACGTGCAGGTAGAAGCCGAGGGGGCGGTCGGCGGCCCCGGCGAGCGCGGACGCGGGCAGGGCACCGTCGGCGGGGACGGGTTCGCCGTCGGGGAGTGCGGAGGGCATGCGTTCCATTGTCCCGCACCCGCGCCTGTCCCCCGCCCGCGCGCTCACTCCGCCTGGAGCACCAGCAGCGCCAGGTCGTCCTCCGGGGGCCGGGGCCCGAACTCGTGCACCAGCCGCCGGATGCGCTCGGCGACCAGCCCGGCGTCCAGCCCCGCGCACCCGGCGAGCGCCGCGGCGAGCCCGTCCCCGTCGTCGAACTGGCGGGAGCCGCTGCGCCGCTCGGTGACCCCGTCCGTGACGCACAGCAGGGTGTCGCCGGACCGCAGCTCGAAGGTATCGCTGGCGTACGTGGCGTCCTCGACGACTCCGAGCAGGGTCTGCGGCGCGGCGACCGCGCACACCGCGCCGTCGGGTCCGAGGAGCAGCGGCAGCGGATGCCCGGCGGAGGCGAGGGTGCAGCGGACGCCGCCGTCGAAGGGCTCCAGTTCGCCGTAGAGCAGGGACAGGAAGCGGGTCTGCGGTCCGTCGCCCGGGGCAACCGGTGGTCCGCCGACGGCCACCAGGGCGCGGGCGGCGGCGTCCGCGGCCTCGGTGGCGTCGTCGAGGAGGAGCTGGTTGAGGCGGTCGAGGACGTCGGGGACGCCGTACTGCTCGCGGGCGAGCAGCCGCAGCCAGGGCCGGGCGAGGCCGATGACGACGGCGGCCTCGGGGCCCTTGCCCTGGACGTCGCCGACGGCGAAGCACCAGCGGCCGTCGCCGGCCGGGAAGAGGTCGTAGAAGTCGCCGCTGGGGCCGCCCTTGTCGCACGGCTCGTAGACGAGGGCGCTGCGCACGCCGGGGATCTCGGCGACGGCGCCGGGCAGCAGACCGCGCTGGAGGACCGCGCTGATGGTGGCCTGGCGCGCGTACTGGCGGGCGGCGCCGATGGCGAGTGCCACCCGGCGGCTGAGGTCCTCGACCAGGCCGGTGATCTCGTCGGGGAAGCCCGCGGGGCCGGCCCGTCCGATGACCAGGGTGCCCAGCGGCCTGCCGCCGGCGACCAGGCGGTAGGCGAGCGCGGCGCCCTGCGTGCCGAGCGCCTCGCCGGGCCAGGGGTGGCCGACGGGACCGGAGCGCCAAGGGTCGCGGGCGCGGGGCGGGTCCTTCTCCAGGGCCCGGCGGAGTTCGTCGATGTGGCCTTCGCCGGCGTGCCACACGCGGGCCAGCCGGGCGCCCACGGCCGTGCCGGGGTCGTCGCTCCAGGCGCCCCGGCCCAGGGACTCGTCCTCCAGCCAGACGCCGCACCAGTCGGCGAGCCGCGGCACGACGAGCTGTCCGGTGAGGGAGGCGACCAGGTCCTCGTCGAGCTGCCCGGCCAGGAGGTCGGAGGCCTCGGCGAGGAAGGAGAGCGCGCCGCGCCCCAGCCACTCCCGGTCGCGCAGACCGCGCAGGCTGGTGCCGGGGGCGGTATCCGCGGCGTCCGGGCTCTCCCGGCCCTCGTCCGGGGCGTGCGGGCCGCCGACGCGCTCCTCCCACCGGTGCGCGTCGGGCGACGTCCCGTTCCTCCCGGCGTACACCTCGATCTGCTCGGCGGTCACGGGGTCGCTCCCGGCTTCGGCCGCCGCCTCCGTGCCCGCGGCCGGGAGCCGGGCCCACACCGTCTTGGTGCCCGGGCGGTACGTGATGCCCCATGCCTCCGAGAGCGCGGCGACCAGCCGCAGACCGCGCCCGTACTCGGAGGGGTCGTGCGGTGTCTCGTGGTCGCCGCCCCTCGGCGCGCGGGAGGGGTGGTGGTCCGTGGCCTCGACGACGAGGGTGCCCGTCTCCTCCACCCGGCAGGTGACCTCGACGTCCGTGCCGGCGTGCACGACGGCGTTGGTGACCAGCTCGCTGACCACCACCAGGACGTCGGCGGCGCGGTGCTCGGTCAGCTGTTCCGTGCCGGGCAGGCCGCGCGCCGACCAGTCGGCGAGCGCCGCCCGCACCATCGCACGCGCGGCGCCCGGCGCCAGGGAGCTGCCGAGCAGCGCCACGTGCGCCCGAGCGCACTCCTGGGCGGATGCCTCAGTGGTGTGCGCGGGTGCCCCGCTGGTGCGGGAGGCGGTCTCCCGCTGCGTCGGAATGGCACCCATCGACGTCTCCCCGGACAGTTCGTGCGACGTACTCGCAGTCGATGCCCACAGAGTGACAGACCGGCCCCGTTCATAAGCACGGAGTTACCGAAGTGGGCCGCCATGAGTGAGATCCGTGCTAAGCGGACGCTCGAACACCGCCGGAAAACGGACGGTTCCGAGCATCCGCCACGGAGCAAGGGCACGGAGCGCGGACCGCGCCGCGCCCCGCGCGCTCACGCCTCGCGCGAGCCCTCGTACATCTCCTCGATCAGGTACTTGTACTCCCGCTCCACGACCGGCCGCTTGAGCTTGAGGCTCGGGGTGATCTCACCGTGCTCGACGTCCAGGTCGCGGGGCAGCAGGCGGAACTTCTTGATGGTCTGCCAGCGCTGGAGGCCCTCGTTGAGCTCCTTGACGTAGCCGTCGACCATCTCCACGGTCACGGGCGCCGCGACGATCTCCGCGTACGGCCTGCCCTCCAGGCCGCTCTCCTTGGCCCACTCGGTGATGGCGATCTCGTCGAGGGAGATGAGCGCGGTGCAGAAGTTCCGGTCGGCGCCGTGCACCAGGATGTTGGAGACGTAGGGGCAGACCGCCTTGAACTGGCCCTCGACCTCGGCGGGCGCGATGTACTTGCCGCCGGACGTCTTGATGAGGTCCTTCTTGCGGTCCGTGATCCGCAGGTAGCCGTCGGCGGACAGTTCGCCGATGTCGCCGGTGTGGAACCAGCCGTCGGCCTCCAGCACCTCCGCCGTCTTCTCCGGCAGCTTGTGGTAGCCCTCCATGATGCCGGGGCCGCGCAGCAGGATCTCGCCGTCGTCCGCGATGCGCACCTCCGTGCCGGGCAGCGGCTTGCCGACCGTGCCGGTGCGGTAGGCCTCGCCCGGGTTGACGAAGGACGCGGCGGAGGACTCGGTGAGGCCGTAGCCCTCCAGGATGTGGATGCCGGCGCCGGCGAAGAAGTAGCCGATCTCGGGGGCGAGGGCGGCCGAGCCGGAGACGCAGGCGCGCAGGCGGCCGCCGAAGGCCTCGCGGATCTTGGCGAAGACGAGCTTGTCGGCGACGGCGTGCTTGGTGCGCAGGCCGGCGGGCGCGCTCGCGGTGCCGGTGCGCTTGAAGTTGTCCTGGGTGACCTTGGCGTACTCGCGGGCCACGCCGGCGGCCCACTGGAAGATCTTGTACTTGGCCCCGCCGCCGGCCCGGGCCTTGGCGGCGACGCCGTTGTAGACCTTCTCGAAGATGCGCGGCACGGCCGCCATGTAGGTCGGCTGGACCAGCGGAAGGTTCTCGATGATCTTGTCGACGCGGCCGTCGACGGCGGTGACGTGGCCCACCTCGATCTGGCCGGAGGTCAGCACCTTGCCGAAGACGTGCGCGAGCGGCAGCCACAGGTACTGCACGTCGTCCCCGCTGACCAGGCCGGTCGCGGCGATGGCCTTCGCCATGTACGACCAGCAGTCGTGCGGGAGCCGTACGCCCTTGGGCTTGCCGGTGGTGCCGGAGGTGTAGATGAGGGTGGCGAGCTGGTCCTTGGTGAGCGCGCCGACCCGCTTGGTGACCAGCTCCGGGTCCTTCTCCAGGCGGGCCGCGCCGGTCCGCTCCAGCTCCTCCAGGGTGAGGATCCAGTCCTCGGTGGTGTCCGCGCCGGTCGCGTCGATCACCACGACGTGGGTGAGTTCCGGCAGCTCCGCCCGCTTCTCCCGGGCCTTGGCCAGCTGTGCGGCGTCCTCCGCGATCAGCACGCGGCTCTCGGAGTCGGAGAGGATGTACGCCGACTCGTCGGCGTTGGTCTGCGGATAGACGGTGGTCGTCGCCGCGCCCGCGCACATGATGCCGAGGTCGGCGAGGATCCAGTCCAGCCGGGTGGAGGAGGCCAGCGCCACGCGCTGCTGCGGCTGCACGCCCAGCTCGATCAGGCCGGCCGCGATCGCGTAGACCCGTTCGGCGGCCTGGGACCAGGTCAGCGACTTCCATTGGTCCGGGCCCTCGCCCGAGGCCGGCGGCACCGGGTAGCGGTACGCCTCGGCGTCCGGCGTGGCGGCCACCCGCTCCAGGAAGAGTCCCGCCACGGAGGGCGGACGGTTCTCGATCGTTGTCTGTGTGTCGCTCACGACATCCTCCGTGGGCCCGCGACGGCGCGGCCGGCTCGTGGTGGCCGGCCCAGGTGCGGCTGGTTCAGGTGCGGCTGGTTCACTCTCGGGCGGTTGTTCAGGCGTTGTTTAACTCGCGAGTAACTATGGAGCAGGCATCAGAGTAAAGGGCGACCGGCCCCCGCGTAAGAGTCCGCGCCCTGTCACTTCCTACAGAGGCGCGCCCGTGACATGCGAAGGGACCCGCCGCACTTTCGTACGACGGGCCCCTCTGTGTCTGCTTTGCCCGGCTTCGGCGTGTCGCGGGGCGGTTACTTCTTGCCCTTGCCCGACCCCGCGCTGTCATCGCTGGAGAGGACCGCGATGAAGGCCTCCTGCGGAACCTCCACGGAACCCACCATCTTCATCCGCTTCTTGCCTTCCTTCTGCTTCTCCAGCAGCTTCCGCTTGCGGGAGATGTCACCGCCGTAGCACTTGGCGAGGACGTCCTTGCGGATGGCGCGGATGGTCTCGCGGGCGATCACGCGGGAGCCGATGGCGGCCTGGATGGGCACCTCGAAGGCCTGCCGCGGGATGAGCTCGCGCAGCTTGGCGACGAGCCGCACCCCGTACGCGTACGCGGCGTCCTTGTGGGTGATCGCGGAGAACGCGTCCACCTTGTCGCCGTGCAGCAGGATGTCGACCTTGACCAGGCTGGAGGTCTGCTCGCCGGTGGGCTCGTAGTCCAGCGACGCGTAACCGCGGGTCTTCGACTTCAGCTGGTCGAAGAAGTCGAAGACGATCTCCGCGAGCGGGAGGGAGTAGCGGATCTCCACCCGGTCCTCGGAGAGGTAGTCCATGCCGAGCAGGGTGCCGCGCCGGGTCTGGCACAGCTCCATGATCGAGCCGATGAACTCGGTCGGCGCCAGGATGGTGGCGCGCACGACCGGCTCGTACACCTCGTTGATCTTCCCCTCGGGGAACTCGCTCGGGTTGGTGACGTCGACCTCGGTGCCGTCCTCCAGGATCACGCGGTAGACCACGTTGGGCGCGGTGGCGATCAGGTCGAGCCCGAACTCGCGCTCCAGCCGCTCGCGGATCACGTCGAGGTGCAGCAGGCCGAGGAAGCCGACGCGGAAGCCGAAGCCGAGGGCGGCCGAGGTCTCCGGCTCGTAGACCAGGGCGGCGTCGTTGAGCTGGAGCTTGTCCAGCGCCTCGCGCAGCTCGGGGTAGTCGGAGCCGTCCAGCGGATACAGGCCGGAGAAGACCATCGGCCTGGGGTCCTTGTAGCCGCCGAGCGCCTCCTCGGCGCCCTTGTGCTGGCTGGTGACGGTGTCGCCGACCTTGGACTGGCGGACGTCCTTCACGCCGGTGATCAGGTAACCCACCTCGCCGACGCCGATGCCGTCGGCGGCGAGCATCTCCGGCGAGTTGGTGCCGATCTCCAGCAGCTCGTGCGTGGCGCCGGTGGACATCATCCGGATCCGCTCGCGCTTGTTGAGCTGGCCGTCGATGACACGGACGTACGTGACGACACCGCGGTACGAGTCGTAGACCGAGTCGAAGATCATCGCGCGGGCCGGGGCGTCCTTGACGCCGACCGGGGCGGGGATCTCGGCGACGACCTTGTCGAGCAGCGTGTCGACGCCGAGCCCGGTCTTGGCGGAGACCTTGAGCACGTCGTCGGGGTCGCAGCCGACCAGGTTGGCCAGCTCCTCGGCGAACTTCTCGGGCTGCGCGGCCGGCAGGTCGATCTTGTTCAGCACGGGGATGATCGTGAGGTCGTTCTCCATCGCCAGGTAGAGGTTGGCGAGGGTCTGGGCCTCGATGCCCTGGGCGGCGTCCACGAGGAGGACGGTGCCCTCGCACGCGGCCAGCGACCGCGAGACCTCGTAGGTGAAGTCGACGTGCCCAGGGGTGTCGATCATGTTGAGGATGTGCGTGCTGCTCTTGTCGTGGGTCGGCGCCCACGGCAGTCGCACCGCCTGGGACTTGATCGTGATGCCGCGCTCGCGCTCGATGTCCATGCGGTCGAGGTACTGGGAGCGCATCTGCCGCTGGTCGACCACACCGGTCAGCTGGAGCATCCGGTCGGCGAGCGTGGACTTGCCGTGGTCGATGTGCGCGATGATGCAGAAGTTGCGGATCAGCGCCGGGTCGGTACGGCTCGGCTCGGGCACATGGCTGGGGATCGCGGGCACGCAGGGTCCTGATTCTTGAGGCGTCCGCAGTGTCTGCGGTCTCGGGTCGGATCGATACGTAGCCTCCATCGTCCCACGGGTGGGGACCTGGGATGGGTTTGGGAGGGACTGAGGCCGGGTTGCGGCCGGATTGAGGCCGGGTTTGGGGGCGCTGAGGGCCGCTGGTACTGTGGGGGGCTGTGTCTCATGCCCTCTCAGCGCGAGGCACTCCTTCAAGAAATCATCGGTACGGGGCCTTCGCGGCCTCGTGCCTGAACCTGCAAAGGCTCAATTCGTGGCGAACATCAAGTCCCAGATCAAGCGGAACAAGACCAACGAGAAGGCCCGGCTGCGCAACAAGGCCGTCAAGTCCTCTCTGAAGACCGCGATCCGCAAGGCCCGTGAGGCCGCTGCCGCGGGTGACACGGAGAAGGCCACCGAGTACCAGCGCGTCGCTTCGCGCGAGCTCGACAAGGCCGTCTCGAAGGGCGTCATCCACAAGAACCAGGCCGCCAACAAGAAGTCGGCGCTTGCGACCAAGGTCGGCGCCCTCAAGGGCTGAACCCCTCATCTGGTCTGACCGCCGGGTGGACCCAGAGCGGGCCCTCTCTCATCCGCTCCCGTCCGGCACCCAGGATCCATGCGCGGCCTGCGTTCGCCACGCGGGCATGGATCCGCGAGCTTGATCCGAAGGCCTCGGTGGCCGTCCTTCCCCGGACGGACGCCGGGGCCTTCGGTCTGTCGCTCGCCGGGGCCGTGCCGTGAGCCGGGGCCGTGCCGTGAGCCGGGGCCGTCGGTCTGCCGTTGCCGGTGGGGGCGGACTACGAGCGTCCGCGTGAGCGCGCCGCGCGCGCGATCGTCACCACGGCCTTCTCCAGCGCGTACTCGGGATCCTCACTGGCGCCCTTCACCCCCGCGTCCGCCTCGGCCACCGCACGCAGGGCCACGGAGACCCCGTCCGGTGTCCAGCCGCGCATCTGCTGCCGGACGCGGTCGATCTTCCAGGGGGGCATCCCCAGCTCGCGGGCGAGGTCGGCCGGGCGGCCACCGCGGGCGGAGGAGAGCTTGCCGATGGCCCGCACGCCCTGCGCCAGCGCGCTGGTGATCAGCACCGGCGCGACCCCGGTCGCCAGCGACCAGCGCAGCGCCTCCAGGGCCTCCGCCGCGCGTCCCTCCACGGCCCGGTCGGCGACGGTGAAGCTGGAGGCCTCGGCGCGTCCGGTGTAGTACCGCCCGACCACCGCCTCGTCGATCGTCCCCTCGATGTCGGCGGTCAGCTGCGACACCGCCGAGGCCAGCTCTCTGAGGTCGCTGCCGATCGCGTCGACCAGGGCCTGGCACGCCTCGGGGGTGGCCGACCGCCCGGCGGTACGGAACTCGGAGCGCACGAAGGCCAGCCGGTCCGCGGGCTTGGTCATCTTCGGGCACGCCACCTCGCGCGCGCCCGCCTTGCGGCCGGCGTCCAGGAGGCCCTTGCCCTTGGCGCCGCCCGCGTGCAGCAGGACGAGGGTGATCTCCTCGGCGGGAGAGCCGAGGTAGGCCTTGACGTCCTTGACGGTGTCGGCGGACAGGTCCTGCGCGTTGCGTACGACCACGACCTTGCGCTCGGCGAAGAGCGAGGGGCTGGTGAGCTCGGCGAGGGTGCCGGGCTGCAGCTGGTCGGGGGTCAGGTCGCGTACGTCCGTGTCGGCGTCGGCGGCCCTCGCGGCGGCCACCACCTCCTGCACGGCACGGTCGAGCAGGAGGTCCTCCTGGCCCACGGCAAGGGTCACCGGGGCGAGAGGGTCGTCATTCGCAGTCTTCCTGGCCATCGCGACAAGCATCGCACGCACCACTGACAACGGACCGCCCGCGGCCGGTGCCGGGCTCCGGTGTCCGGCTCCGGTGGCGGGACTACGGCTCCTCGCGCCAGCCCTCCCACTCCCCCGCGAACTCGTCCAGCTCGCCGGGGTCCAGCAGTTCCCGCTCGTCGCACAGGAGGACGAGCCACTGGGCGTCCTCGGCGTCGTCCTCGCCGGCCAGGGCGTCCCTCAGGAGCCGGGGTTCCTCGTCGAGCCCGAACCGCTCCCCGAGCGCCTGGGCCGCCTCCTCCGCCGCGTCGCGGTCGGGCAGCACCAGCACATGTCTCACGTCGCTCACGGGTGCCATTGTCGGACACCGCGCAGCGGGCGGAGCGGCGGGGCGGTCAGCCCTTCGCCACCGTCAACCTCAGGCAGGGTCAGCCCTTGGGCACGGTCTGCACGTCGAGGTCGATGCGGATGCCGGGCCCGACCACGGCGATGCCGCGGGCCAGCATCGTCTGCCAGCTCACCGTGAAGTCGTCACGGTGCAGTTCGGAGGTGGCGCGGCAGGCCGCCCGCGTCTCGCCCTCCATGCCGTTGCCGAGCCCGAGGTACTCGGTGTCCAGCGTGACCGTGCGGGTCACGCCGTGCAGGGTGAGCGCGCCCGTGACGGCCCACCGGTTGCCGCCGCGGTGGGTGAACCGGTCGCTGTAAAACTCCAGCGTCGGAAACCGCCGCACGTCCAGGAAGTCGGCCGAGCGCAGATGGTCGTCGCGCATCCGCACGTTGGTGTCGATGGACGCCGCGTCGATGACCACGTGCATCACCGACCGCTCCATCTCGTCCGCGATCCGCACCGCGCCCGCGAAGGAGTTGAACCGGCCGTGGATCCGGGCGAGTCCGATGTGCCGCGCGGTGAACGCGATCGAGGAGTGCGCCGGTTCGATCTCCCAGTCGCCCGGCGTGGGCAGCTCCGACGGCTGGGCCACCTGGAGGGTCACGTCGCCGAGCGAGGCCAGCGCGTCCTCGGTGACCGTCACGGACGCCCGGTACGGCGTGTAGCCCTCGGCGGAGACGGCGACCCGGTACTCCCCGGCGGGCACCGCCGCCAGGAACGACCCGAAGGGGTCCGTACCGCCGCCGACCACCTTGCGTCCCACGGTGTCGCTGACCGTGAACTGCGCGTTCAGCACCGGCTCGTGGACCGGGTCGAGGGCTCGGCAGCTGAGCACCCCGGCGTCCGGCGGGGTGCGCACAGCAGCCAGGGGACCCGTCCGTTGCATCCGCTTCGTACGGCTTCCCAGCATGCGGCCGATCATCTGCGACACCATCTGCCCGACATCAGAACTAGTTGACGAAGCAACATTCGATCACCGATGGGGCTTTCGAGGCAACACGGGACCACATCACCCGGTATCGGCGTACCGGCGTACCGGAACCCGGTCCAGGCGGATGCCGAAGTGCTCCCGGTACGCCGTGAGTACCTCCTCGTCCGTGCCCAGCTCGCGCTCCTCCCGCTCGCCGTCGGCGGCCGTCGCCGTGAGCCGGCGTCCGCTGAGCGTGATCCTCCCTCCGTCCTCGGTGACCCGGGAGCAGACCGTCGACTGGAGGAAGTGCGACCTGGGCGAGGTGCTGTGCCACCACGCGCCGGACACGAAGTCGTCCAGCGTTCTCGGGCGGGCCTCCACCCGGTACACCGGCCTCCCGTCGCGCAGCACGTCCAGGTCGGCCGCCCGCGCCGTACCCTCTGCCCCGCGCACCCCGGCCGCGTCCGGCCCCGCCTCCACGACCCGGAACGTACCCCCGGGGTCCTCCTGCTCCGCCCGCTCCCCGAGCGCCAGCGGACCGTGGCTGTGCGCCCCGAACCCGACGTCCGCCAGCCAGTCACCCCCGTCCACCGTCCGCACCAGCAGCACCATGTGGTCGTACGGGATCCCGAGCCGGCCCCCGTCCCCGTACACCCGCGCGGCGAGCGTCGTGACCTCGTATCCGAGCGCCGCGAGCAACGCGCCGAACAGACCGTTGAGTTCGTAGCAGAAACCGCCCCTGCGCCCGCCCACCACCTTGTCCAGCAGCCGCGTCTCCTCCAGCACGATCTCCTCGCGCAGATGGACGGAGAGGTTCTCGAACGGCACCGTCCGCAGATGACGCAGGTGCAGTGCGCGCAGCGCGTCGACGGTGGGATCCGCCGGGTACTCGGCTCCCAGCCGGCGGAGGTAGGCATCGACCTGTGCGGAGTCCATGCCCTCAGTCTCCCGCGACCCGCAGCGCCCCGCCCGTGCCCGCGACGGCCAGCGCCCCGTCCCGGTCCGTGCGCAGCACCGTCGCCCCCTGCCCGCGCAGGGCCGCGACCGTCTCCGGGGCCGGATGGCCGTAGGTGTTGTCCGCGCCGCAGCTGATGAGGGCCAGTCGCGGAGCCACCCTCCGTATGAGGTCCGGGTCCTGATGAGCGGACCCGTGATGGGCAACCTTGAGGACGTCGACCCCTTCCAGCGCCGCTGCCGCCGGGGATCGCGCCAGCTCCCGCTGGGCCGGCGGCTCCAGGTCCCCGAGCAGCAGGAGGCGCAGGCCCGCCGTCCGCACCAGGAGGGTGACGCTGGCGTCGTTGGGTCCCTCGGTGCTCGTGGGTGGCATCGTCCGTGGGCCCGTGCCGGACGGCGGCCACACCACCTCCCAGGACAGCCGCCCGGCCCGCCGTCGCTCCCCGGCGGCCGCGTGCCGCAGGGGGATCCGTCGTGCCGCCGCCTGCCTGCGGACGGCCTCGGCCTGGTCCGCGGGCTCTTCGAGGGCGGTCGTCTCGATGGCCCCCACCGAACGCCCCCGCAACACCCCGGGCAGCCCGGCCACGTGGTCGGCGTGGAAGTGGGTCAGCACCACGAGCGGGACGCGGGTGATGCCGAGCGAGCGCAGACAGCGGTCCACCAGCGCCGGATCGGGCCCGGCGTCCACGACCACGCCCGCGCCCTCCCCCGCCGCGAGCACCATGGCGTCGCCCTGTCCCACGTCGCACATCACCATCCGCCAGCCCGGCGGCGGCCATCCCTTGATCACCCGGGTCAGCGGCGGCGGCTGTACCACCGCCAGCACCAGCAGTACCGCGCAGACCCCGCACCACCAGGGATGCCGCAGCAGCCGCCGGCCGACGAGCAGCCCGCCCGCCGTGAGGAGCGCGAGCAGCGCCGCCCCGGCCCAGCTGCCCGGCCAGTCCACTCCCGCGCCGGGCAGCGCGGCCCCGGTGCGGGCGATCCCCGCGATCCAGCCGGCCGGCCAGCCCCCGCACCAGGCCAGCGCCTCGGCCGCCGGCATCGCCATCGGCGCCGTCGCCAGCGCCGCGAACCCCAGCACCGTGGCCGGGGCCACCGCGAACTCCGCCAGGAGATTGCACGGCACCCCCACCAGGCTCACCCGCGCCGACAGCACGGCGACGACCGGCGCGCACACGGCCTGCGCGGCCCCCGCGGCGGCCAGCCCCTCCGCGAGGCGGGGCGGCACCCCGCGCCTCCGTAACGCCGCGCTCCACCGGGGGGCGAGCGTGAGCAGCGCCCCGGTGGCCAGCACGGAGAGCAGGAAGCCGTAACTCCGGGCCAGCCACGGGTCGTACAGCACGAGCAGCAGTACGGCCGTCGCCAGCGCCGGGAGCAGCGATCTGCGGCGTCCGGTGGCCAGGGCGAGCAGGGCGACGGACCCGCAGGCCGCGGCCCGCAGCACGCTCGGGTCGGGCCGGCACACCACGACGAAGCCGAGCGCGAGCGCCCCGCCGAGCAGCGCGGTCGTCCGCAGGGAGAGCCCTAGACGGGGCGCGACTCCCCGGCGCTCACTGCGCTGGGCCAGTCCGGGCGGCCCGAGCAGCAGGGCGAGCACGATCGTGAAGTTGGCCCCGGAGACGGCCAGCGTGTGCGCCAGGTCCGTCTCCTTGAACGCCTCCTCCAGCTCCGGGGTGACGCGCGACGTGTCCCCCACGACGAGCCCGGGCAGCAGCGCCCGGGCGTCCCCCGGCAGACCGTCGGTCGCCTCGCGGAGCCCGGCCCGCAACCGCCCCGCCAGCCGCTGCGCCGCCGACGGACCGGCCACCACCTCGGGCACGGCCCGCCCACCCCGCACCCGCAGCACGGCGGCGACCCGGTCCCCGCTCGTCCTCGGGGGTGCCGTTCGGGCGGTGACGCGGAGCCGGGTGGTCGGCAGGAGCCCCAGCCAGCGCGAGGCCGCGGGTTCGGCACGGGACGGCCGGGCGTCCTCACCCGGGTCCTCCTCCCCCACGTCGACGAGCACGAGCACCGGCGTCCGGGTCGCGACCGCCGTGCCGCCCTCCTCCACGACCCGTCGCACGTCGGCCTCGATCAGCACCGTGGGCGGGGCAGCACGGTTGCCCCGTACCCGCGGCCCAGTGAGGCGGGGGTCGGCGGTGACCTCCACCTCGGCGGTGATGGTGGCGTACTGCCGAGCCGACCCCGGCACGGGCCCCCGGTGCAGGTCCGCGCCGTGCAGCGCGGCGGAGGTGGCGGCCGCGGCGACACAGAGGAGCAGAGCGGCGACGGCGACGGGGGGCCGTCCGCGCGTCGCGCTTCGCCTCCGCGCCCTCCGGAGCAGTACACCGGCCAGGACCAAGGCGCCGGTCACGGTGCCCACGGCCCATCCGGCCGGCGCGTCCAGCATGAGCGCCGCCGTCGCCCAGGCCGCGAGCGCGGGCGGCACCAGCCGTAGGTCCGTGGGCCCCTCCTGGCGGGGGTGGGCCGCGCCGAGCCGGTGACCGGAGGCGGCGTGCACGGCCGCGCGCGGGGGCGCCGTCCGGTCGTGGGGCTCTCTGGAGGGGTCCGTGAGCAACCCCGTGGGCAGATCCGTGGGCAGATCCGTGCTCATGGCCGCACGAGGTCCCGCAGATCGGCGAACCGGCGCTCGCCGATTCCGTTGACCTCTCGCAATTCGTCCACCGACCGGAAACCGCCGCGCTGTGTGCGGTAGTCGATGATGTGCTGGGCGAGCACGGGGCCCACGCCGGGCAGGGTGTCGAGCTGGTCCGGGGTCGCGGTGTTGAGGGAGACCGGTGCCGCAGGCCCTGCCGCGGCGGCCGACCCGCCCCCGGCGGTACCGGCACCGCCGGGGGCGACCCCGGCGACGGGCACGGGAGCGCCCACGACGACCTGCTCGCCGTCCACCAGGAAACGCGCCTGGTTCAGCCCGTCGGTCTTGGCACCGTCCCGCACTCCTCCGGCGGCCCGCAGGGCGTCCGCGACCCGTGAACCGGCCGGAAGACGGTGGATGCCGGGCTTGCGGACCTTCCCGCCGACGTCCACCACGATCTCGGCACCGGCCGTGGGCGCCGCTCCACCGACTCCCTTCCCCTCACCCTTGGCCTTGCTCTCGTCCCGCGCCCCGTACGCCGCCGCCTCCCGCACCACCTCGGGCGCCGCCACGGACTGGGTGCGGCCGGTCCAGAAGTGCTGCACGGCGAAGAGCCCCGCGACGACGAGCAGCACCGTGAGCGCGGCCACGCTGCGCCGCTCCAGCCCGCACCGCGTCTGCAGCCACACCGGCATCCGCTCCCGCAGCGCCTGCCCGGCCCGCTCCTTCCAGGTCGCCCGGACGGCGCCATCGGCCGCGACGGGAAGCGGTGCGTCTCCGTCTCCGCCGTACAACGGCGGCCCCTTCCCCGACTCCGCTCGCAATCCATCGTGCTCGGCATGCCCGGCCCGATCGGCGAACAGCGCCTCCGCCCGCCGCCGCAGTTCCTCCGTGGGCGCGTGCCGGCGTCCGTGCCGGGCGTGGGAGCGGGGCGTGTGGCGGTGGCGGAGCCGCCCGTCGGAGGCCGGTCCGCGACCCGGGCCACTGGACGCGGTCGCCGTGCGTGACGGTGGGCGTGACTGTGAGCGCGTCTGTGAGCGAGAGTGTGATCGAAGTGTCATGCGCCGAGGATCCGACACCTCGCCACACCCGCGACGATCTTGGTCAATTCCCGTGGACTACCCCCGGGTTGTGGAAAACTCCGTCCCCCGAACGGTCGACGCGCGCCGGCTCAAGGGCTCAACGCCTCAACGGCTCAACAGCCCCTCACCGCGACGAGACCACGACCCCCAGCAGCCCGGGCCCGGTATGCGCCCCGATCACCGCACCGACCTCGCTCACATGCAGGTCGGCCAGCCCGGGCACCCGCTCCCGCAGACGGTCCGCCAGAGCCGACGCCCGGTCCGGGGCGGCGAGATGGTGGACGGCGATGTCGACGGGTGCGCTGCCCGCCCGGTCGGCGGCGATCTCCTCCAGCCGGGCGATGGCCTTGGACGCCGTCCGGACCTTCTCCAGGGGCTCGATGCGGCCACCGTCCAGTTGCAGCAGCGGTTTCACGGCGAGCGCGGAGCCGAACAGCGCCTGGGCCGCCCCGATCCGGCCGCCCCGGCGCAGATAGTCGAGGGTGTCGACGTAGAAGTAGGCGGAGGTGCCCGCGGCCCGCTTCTCGGCGGCCGTGACGGCCTCGTCCACCGTGCCGCCCGCCTCCACCGCGTCCGCGGCGGCGAGCGCGCAGAATCCGAGGGCCATCGCGATCATCCCCGTGTCCACGACGCGCACCGGGACCGGCGCCTCACGGGCCGCGACGACGGCCGCGTCGTGCGTGCCGGACAGCTCGGCGGAGAGATGCAGCGAGACGATGCCGTCGACGCCTGACTCGGCGATCTTCCGGTAGGTCTCGGCGAACAGGGCGGGGCTGGGGCGGGAGGTGGTGACCGGGCGCCGTTTCTGCAGGGCCTGGGCCAGGGAGCGGGTCGAGATCTCGGTGCCCTCCTCCAGCGCCCGGTCGCCCAGGACGACGGTCAGGGGTACCGCGGTGATGCCGTGCCGCTCCATCGTCCGGGCCGGGAGGTAGGCCGTTGAATCGGTGACGATCGCGACATGGCGGGACATGAGCTGGAGGTTACCTGGCGTACTGTCCGTCCGGCAGCCCGGCCCCGGTGACCGGGTGTTCACCGGGCCGTGGTCAGGTCGTGCTCTCCGGGCGGGGCTTCTTCTGCCACGGGTACACGGGGTTCGGTCCGGGCGGGTCGATTGCGGGGCGCGCAGCCTCCTCCGCCGGCTCCTGGACCGGGGGCTCCGGCCAACTCTGGCGGGCGGCGGGGGCGTCGGCGGCCGGGGCCTCGGGCCAGGGCGGCGGAGCGGCGGCGGGCTCGGTCTCCGTCCAGTGCCGCAGGGCACCGGCCTCGACGTCGATCTGCGCGCTCAACGAGTCGAAGTCGTCGTCCGCGAAGCGGCGGGCCCGGTCGCGGGCCGCCCAGCGCAGGGACTCGGCCGACCGGGTGATGCGCTCGGTGCGCTCGCGCAGCGAGGGCAGCAGCTCGGCGAGCGACACGCGGTCCGGCTCGGACTCCAGCCGCCGCAGCTCGCCGTCGAGTTCGAAACCGTGGGCGCTGAGCCGCTCGAAGAGGGCCAGCGACTCCTTGAGGGACGCGTCCTCCGCCACGCGCGCGTGCAGCGCGTCCTGCGTGGCCCGAATGGACGTGCGCAGGCTCAGCCGCAGCTGGGCCAGCTCACCGACCGGGCCGACCTGGACGAGGGACTTCGCGCGCAGGGTGTGGTCCTCGACCGTGCGCCGGGCCTGGGTGATACCCCGGTCCACGCTGCGCTTGGCCGCGCCGACCGCCTTCACCGTGGCGTAGACGCCCAGCACCACGGCGAGCACGAAGAGCAGGGCGAAGACGGTGATCACTGCTTCCACGAAGCTCCTCCTCCGAGCGGCCGGCCCGCGCGCGCCGGCGTCCGCGGCACTCTCCGCGCCGCTCTTCCACGGTAAACGCAACGGGCAGGCCCAGGGTTCCGGCGGAACCCCGAACCTGCCCGTACCCGACCCCGAACCTCCCCGTAAGGGATCACCCCGAGGCCGGCGAGAAACCGGCGCGCGCGACCGCACGCGCGACGCACTCAGGACTCACCCACGACGCACGCAGGACTCACGCGGGAACGATGTTCACCAGCTTCGGCGCCCGCACGATCACCTTCCGGATCCCGGCCCCGCCCAGCGCGGCCACGACCTTCTCGTCGGCCAGCGCCGCCTTCTCCAGGTCGTCCTCGGAGATGGCCGGGTCGACCTCCAGCCGCGCCTTGACCTTGCCCTTGACCTGCACGACGCAGGTCACGGTCTCGTCGACGACGTAGGCCGGGTCGGCCACCGGGAAGTCGTGGTGCACCACGGAGTCCGTGTGCCCCAGCTTGCGCCACAGCTCCTCGGCGACGTGCGGGGCCAGCGGCGCGACCAGCAGCACCAGACGCTCGGCGACCGGGCGCGGGACCGCGCCGCCCACCTTGGTCAGGTGGTTGTTCAGCTCGGTGACCTTGGCGATGGCGGTGTTGAACCGCATGCCCTCCAGGTCCTGCCGGACCCCGTCGATGGCCTTGTGCAGGACGCGCAGCGTGTCCGTGTCGACGTCGGAGTCCGCGACGTCCGTGACGGTCACCTCGCCGGTGTTCTCGTCGACGACGTTGCGCCACAGCCGCTGCAGCAGCCGGAACTGGCCCACCACCGCGCGGGTGTCCCAGGGCCGGGAGACGTCCAGCGGGCCCATCGCCATCTCGTACAGGCGCAGCGTGTCGGCGCCGTACTCGGCGCAGATCTCGTCGGGCGTGACCGCGTTCTTCAGGGACTTGCCCATCTTGCCCAGCAGCCGGGAGACCTTCTCACCCTGGTAGAAGTAGGCGCCGTCGCGCTCCTCCACCTCGGCGGCCGGCACCGCGATGCCGCGGCTGTCCCGGTAGACGTAGGCCTGGATCATGCCCTGGTTGAACAGCTTGTGGAACGGCTCGGCCGAGGACACGTACCCCAGGTCGAACAGCACCTTGGACCAGAAGCGCGCGTACAGCAGGTGCAGCACGGCGTGCTCGGCGCCGCCGACGTACAGGTCGACGCCGCCGTGCGGCAGGCCCTCGCGCGGGCCCATCCAGTACTGCTCGATCTCCGGGTCGACCAGGCGCTCGGAGTTGTGCGGGTCCAGGTAGCGCAGCTCGTACCAGCAGGAGCCGGCCCAGTTGGGCATGGTGTTGGTCTCGCGGCGGAACCGGCGGGGGCCGCGCCCGTCGCCCAGGTCCAGGGTGACGTTCACCCAGTCCGCGTTGCGCGACAGCGGCGTCTCGGGGCGGGTGTCGGCGTCGTCCGGGTCGAAGGTGCGCGGCGAGTAGTCCTCGACCTCGGGCAGCTCCAGGGGCAGCATCGACTCGGGCAGCGAGTGGGCGATGCCGTCCTCGTCGTAGACGATCGGGAAGGGCTCGCCCCAGTAGCGCTGGCGGCTGAACAGCCAGTCGCGCAGGCGGAAGTTGACGGTGCCCGCGCCGGTGCCGGTGCGCTCCAGCCACTCGGTGATGCGCTCCTTGGCGTCGGCGACGCCCAGACCGTCCAGGCTGATCTCGCCGTTGGACGAGTTCATGATCTTCGCGTCGTAGGATCCGAAGGCGTCCTCCCACGAGGCCGGGTCGGTGCCGCGGCCGTCGGTCGGCTCGACCACGCAGCGGATCGGCAGCTCGAAGGCGCGCGCGAACTCGAAGTCGCGCTGGTCGCCGGCCGGGACGGCCATGATCGCGCCGGTGCCGTAGCCCATCAGCACGTAGTCGGCGATGAAGACGGGGACCTGCTCGCCGTTGACCGGGTTGGTCGCGTAGGCGCCGATGAAGACGCCGGTCTTGTCCTTGGCCTCGGCCTGCCGCTCGACGTCGGACTTGGACGCGGCCTGCGCGCGGTACGCGGCCACCGCCTCGGTCGGGGTGGCGTGGCCGCCGGTCCACACCTGGTGGGTGCCCTCGGGCCAGGCGGCCGGGGTGAACTTCTCGACCAGGGGGTGCTCGGGGGCCAGCACCATGTAGGTGGCGCCGAACAGGGTGTCCTGGCGGGTGGTGAAGACGGTGATGCGCTCCCCGTCGACGGGGAAGTCGACGCGGGCGCCCTCGGAGCGGCCGATCCAGTTGCGCTGCTGCAGCTTGATGGCCTCGGGCCAGTCCAGCTCGTCCAGGTCGTTCAGCAGCCGGTCCGCGTAGGCGGTGATGCGCATGTTCCACTGGCGCAGCTTGGACTTGAAGACGGGGAAGTTGCCGCGCTCGGAGCGGCCGTCGGCGGTGACCTCCTCGTTGGCCAGCACGGTACCCAGCCCGGGGCACCAGTTGACGGGCGCGTCGGAGGCGTAGGCCAGGCGGAACTCGCCCAGGACGTCGGCGCGCTCGGCCTCGCTCAGCGTGCTCCAGGCGTGTCCGAAGTGGCCCGGGATCGCGCGCTCACCGGACGCGAACTGGGAGACCAGCTCGTCGATGGGGCGTGCCTTGCCCGCCTCCTCGTCGTACCAGGAGTTGAAGATCCGCAGGAAGATCCACTGGGTCCACTTGTAGTACTCGGGGTCGATCGTGGCGAACGACCGGCGCTTGTCGTGGCCCAGACCCAGCCGGCGCAGCTGGCTCACCATGTTCTTCATGTTGGCCTCGGTGGACACGCGCGGGTGCGTGCCGGTCTGCACCGCGTACTGCTCGGCGGGCAGTCCGAAGGCGTCGAAGCCCAGGGTGTGCAGGACGTTGTGGCCGGTCATCCGCTGGAAGCGGGCGAAGACGTCGGTGGCGATGTACCCCAGGGGGTGGCCGACGTGCAGGCCCGCGCCGGAGGGGTACGGGAACATGTCCATGATGAACTTCTTGGGCCGGGCGACCAGCTCCGGGTCGCCCGCCAGGTCACCCTTGGGGTTCGGCGCCGCGTACGTCTCGTCGGCGTCCCAGAAGTCCTGCCAGCGTGCCTCGATCTCGGCGGCCATGGCGGCCGTGTAGCGGTGCGGCGCGGCGTCCGCCGACACAGGGGCGGTCGCCGCGGGGTTCGTCTCGCTCATGATCCTCAAAGCTCCATCGATCGTCTCTGCCAGCGGCTGCGACCTTCAAGACCAGCGGCAACCAGCGGCTGCGAAGGCCGGGAAATGAAAAATCCCCTCGCACAGGAGGGGACGCCGCGCCGATTCCGGCCACCGGACTTCGACCGGGGTCGGGACTGATCAGCGCGGCTCGCTAAGCAGAAGGCGTACGGCACGCATGGCGCCAGGGTACCGCAGTCGCCGATCGGGCCGCGACGCGCCTTCCGGCCACCCGCGCGGCCGGCAAACCTGAACCAAGGTCAAAGGTTACTTCGCGTAACAACCAGTAAGGGGACAACACTACAAGCGCACTGTCGTTTGATAACAGCGCAATAACTCAAACCTCGTACCCACGGGTATGGCGCCACTTAGAGTGCGGCAGCGGGACCGCTTTCCCGAACCGCTCCGGAGTTGCCCCCATGAACCCTCCCCCGATCCGCCCTCCGCTCCACCCTTCGCTCCACCCTCGCGACACCAGCTCGCCGCCTCCCCGCGCGTCCCTGACGTGGGGAGGTCTGCCGTGGTGACGACCGACAGCACGGTCGACGACACCTTCGCCGAGTTCCTCAACTTCGGCGCCGGCGTCCTCTCCCTCGTCTTCCTCAGCTGCTCGGTGATCTGGGGACTCCTCGCCCAGGACCGGATCGTCCTCGACACCCGCCAGCGGATCCTGGCCCAGGCCGTGCACCGGATCACAGCGGTCGCCTCGGTCGTGTTCCTCCTGGTGCACATCGGGGTCAAGCTGGCCCTGGACCACACCACCTGGGTCGCCGCGGTCCTCCCGTTCGGGCTGCTCGCCACGGACGACGAGGAGTTCGGCGGCCGGGGCGTCCTGATCGGCTTCGGCACCCTGGCCAGCATGCTCATGATCTTCGTGAGCGTCACCGGCGCCCTGCGCACCCGCTTCACGTCCGCGCCCCCCGTGGCCTCCCGCTGGCGGGCCATGCACATGCTGGCCTACCCGGCATGGTGCCTGGCCCTGCTGCACGGGCTCTACGCGGGTCGCGCGGCGCAGCCGGTCTTCACGATCCTGTACGGCCTGTCCGTGCTGGGCGTCATGGGAGCCCTGGCCCTGCGGGCGGCCCCCCGCCCGGTCAGGCGCAGGGCCGCCGCCCGGATCGCCGCCTTCTTCGGGACCGGGGAGCGGCCGGTCCGCGAGGAGCGGGCGGAGGAGCTGCCCCAGTGGAAGGACCCCGCCGCACTGCCCGGCTACGAGCAGGCCGGGGGGAGGCGGCGGCGCGGGAGGTCCGCACCGCTGTACGAGAGCGCCGAGCGCGTGACCCCGCCGGAACCCGCGAGCGGCTTCGCGGCGGCCTACCGCGCCGTGTCCGGCCCTTCGGGCGCCCGCCGGCCACCGCTGGCGGGCGACGGGACCGGGTCCCACACGCTGCCGCCCGACATGCGCCCCACCGAGGCCATGCCCTACGTGGACAGCGCCGCCGGCACCTCGGGGAGCTGGCCCATACCGTCGCCGCCACCGGTCGGCGAGGCACCCCCGTCGGCCTAC
Organism: Streptomyces sp. NPDC058534; assembly: GCF_042717365.1. Taxonomy (NCBI): domain Bacteria; kingdom Bacillati; phylum Actinomycetota; class Actinomycetes; order Kitasatosporales; family Streptomycetaceae; genus Streptomyces; species Streptomyces sp. NPDC058534. The sequence goes on along the minus strand of NZ_JBHXNW010000001.1, from coordinate 63,703 downwards.
GACCCGCTCAACGACACGGGACACACCATCCCGGTCTACGGCAATCCGGACGCCTCCGGCTACGGGTCGAGTGACGTGTACGACACCGCTGAGACGAACGCCGTCTACGACACGTACTACCCGAACGACACGTACAACAGCGGTCCCGCCACTGAACCAACCCCCGGTACGCCGACACTTGGTACGCCTTCGTCGGCCTACGACTTCGACGCACCGGGTTCGGGCGAACCTTGGAACACGCCTTCCGGAGGCCATAAGTGAACGAGGCCCTGCCCGACGTCCCAGAAGTCCGCGTGGTCGGTCTTCCCCAGCTCACGTCGGGCTTCGACCTTGTCGAGCGCCTGGATCTGCCGATGCACCTCAAGGTGCACGGTCCGCTCGAACCGATGGGCGGGGAGCAGCTCGCGCAGCTCTCCGAACGCATCAGCCTGAAGGGCCGCGGCGGCGCGGGCTTCCCCTTCCACAAGAAGCTGCGCTCGGTCGCCGAGGCGGCGATCAAGCGCGGCGTACGACCGGTCGTGGTCGTCAACGGCAGTGAGGACGAGCCGGCCTGCCGCAAGGACACGGTGCTCATCAACCGTGCCCCGCACCTGATCCTGGACGGTGCGCTGCTGTGCGCGGAGGCGATGGGCGCCCGCACCCTCGTCATCGGGGTCACCCGCGAGTCCACCCAGCGCTCCATGGAGGCCGCTCTCGCCGAACGCGGCCTCGGCAACGGCCGCCGCTCCGCCCTGCGCGCACGCGTGCAGCGCAACCCGGTCCGCATGGTGACCGGCGCGGCGGCCTCGCTGGTCCGCTCCATCGACGGCGGCCCGGCGATCCCGTCCGGCCGCAAGGTCAGCGCCTCCAGGAGCGGCGTCGGCGGCGCCCCGACCCTGCTGTCCAACGCCGAGACCTTCGCCCAGCTCGCGATCGCCGCCCGCATCGGCCCGGAGCGCTACGGCAACACCGGGCTGTACGACGAGCCCGGCACCGTGATGCTGACCGTCTCCGGCGCGGTCGCCCGGCCCATGGTGATCGAGGTGCCGACGGGTGTGCCGCTGCGCTACGTCCTCCAGCTGGCCGGCGCCCCGCCGGTGCCGCAGGGCGTGCTGACCGGCGGGTACCACGGCAAGTGGATCGACTCGGCGAGCGTCGACGAGGCGATCGTCTCCCGCAACTCCCTGCAGCAGGTGGGCGGCTCGCTCGGCGCGGGCGCGATCCTGCCGATCGGTCAGGACACCTGCCCGCTGGGCGAGTCCCTGCGGGTGGCCCAGTGGCTGGCGGAGGAGAGCGCGGGCCAGTGCGGCCCCTGCTACCTCGGTCTGCCGGCCGCCGCGCGCGGTCTGGAGGACATCCTGAACGGCGGTGGCCCGGCCGCCCTGGAGGCGGTCAAGCAGGTCGCGCGGAACGTGAAGCGGCGCGGCGCCTGCTCGCACCCGGACGGCTCGGCGATGTTCCTGGAGTCGACCGTCAGCGCGTTCACGGACGACCTCGCCGCCCATGTCCTCGGCAACGGCTGCGGACGGCCCGTGGAGGGCGTCCTGCCGCTCTTCGAGGGGGGCAGGACCCCTACGGGCGTCCCCGGCGGCGAGGGCGGCAACGGCCCCAGCCGCCAGAAGATCTACGTCGACTGGACACTGTGCCGGGGCCACGGGCTGTGCGCGGACATCCTCCCGGAGGTCTTCCAGCTCGGCGCCGACGGTTTCCCGACGGTCGCGCAGGCCGAGGTGCCGCGGTTCGCGGAGGCCAAGGCGGTGCGCGCGGTGCGCCGCTGCCCCGCGCTGGCCCTGCGGATCGAGGAGGAGCTCCGCGGGCCGGCGCCTTCCTCGCGCACCAACCTGCCGGTCCTCTCCCAGGGCCGGGGACGCCGGGCGCTCGGCCGCTGACGAGGGAGACGGACACACGAACAAACCCCCCGGATCATGATCCGGGGGGTTTCTCCGTGAACTGTGGAGCTAAGGAGAATTGAACTCCTGACCTCCTGCATGCCATGCAGGCGCTCTACCAACTGAGCTATAGCCCCTGGTGCCACGCGGCCGGGCCGCATGGTCTTTCGCTCCGCTCGGCGGGGCGAACAAGAAGAACTTTAGCCTGCGGCCTGCCGGAAAGTGAAATCCGGGGACCGGGCCGCCGCCCGCGACTCAGTCGTCGTCGCCGAGCACCGGTTCCGGCAGCGTGCCGGCGTTGTGCTCCAGCAGACGCCAGCCGCGCGCGCCCTCGCCCAGGACCGACCAGCAGCAGTTGGTCAGGCCGCCGAGGCTCTCCCAGCTGCGCGGGTCGAGGCCCAGCAGGCGGCCGATGGTGGTGCGGATGGTGCCGCCGTGGCTGACCACGACGAGGGTGCCGTCCTCGGGGAGCTTCTCGGTGTGCCGCAGCACCACGGGCGCCGCGCGGTCGGCGACCTCGGTCTCCAGCTCGCCGCCGCCGCGGCGCACGGGCTCGCCGCGCTTCCACGCCCTGTACTCCTCGCCGTGCCGGGCGATGATCTCGTCGTGGGTCAGCCCCTGCCAGACGCCCGCGTAGGTCTCCCGCAGGCCCTCCTCCAGGGTCACTTCGAGGCCGGTGAGCACGGACAGCTCGGCGGCCGTGTCCGCGGCGCGCGCGAGGTCGGAGGCGACGATCGCGTCGGGCCTCAGGTGGACCAGCAGCTCCGCCGCGCGGCGGGCCTGGGAGACGCCGGTCCCGGTCAGCTCGACGTCCGTGCTGCCCTGGAAGCGGCGCTCCACGTTCCACGCGGTCTGGCCGTGCCGCCAGAGGATGACGCGCCGGCCGCGGCCCGGCCGGCCCGCCGCCACCTCGCCGGTGGCGCTCATCGCCAGTCCCCGTCGGTCTCCGTCGCCTCCTCGGCGGCCTGGAGCCTGGCGTGCTCCTCGGCCTTGCCGCGGGTCTCCTTGGCGTCGGCGGGCAGCTCCAGCTCGGGGCAGTCCTTCCACAGCCGCTCCAGGGCGTAGAAGACGCGCTCCTCGCTGTGCTGGACGTGGACGACGATGTCGACGTAGTCGAGCAGGACCCAGCGGGCCTCGCGGTCGCCCTCGCGGCGCACCGGCTTGACACCCAGTTCCTTGTTCAGCCGCTCCTCGATCTCGTCGACGATCGACTTGACCTGGCGGTCGTTGGGCGCGGAGGCCAGCAGGAAGGCGTCCGTGATCGACAGCACGTCGCTGACGTCGTAGGCGATGATGTCGTGCGCGAGCTTGTCGGCCGCGGCCTGCGCGGCGGTGCTGATGAGTTCGATGGAGCGGTCGGTCGCGGTCACTGCCTGGCTTTCGGGTCGGCGGTCGGTTGACCTCAAGGGTCTCACGACCGCCGACGGCGGCCCACGCGACAAGTGCGCCGCCGCCCCGCGAGGGCCCGTGGCTCCTACGACGCCGGTTCGTAGTCCTGACCGAGCACCACCGAGACCAGCGCGTTCGCGGAGGTCTTCCCCTGGGCGACGGCGCCGTCGGGCAGGCCCAGGGTCTTGGCGACCTGGACGGCGTTCTCCTTGTCGCCGGCCTCGGCGTAGACGACCTCCGACTTGGCCTCGGTGCCGGAGGCGGCGCCGCCCGACACGAAGGTGAAGCCGCCGTTCAGCAGGACGACGCGGGCCTTGCCGGTGCGGTCCTCGACGCCGGTGGCGTTGCGGACGGAGACGCTGACGGCCGCGTCCTTGTCGGGGCTCTTGGCGGCGCCGCCGAGGATGTCCTTGACGACGCTGTCGCTCGCCTCGGCGCTGAGCGAGCCGCCGTCCTCGACGGGCAGCAGCTCGGTCCTGAAGTCACCGCCCTTGGCGAGGTCGGAGAGCCCGGCGAGGAACGAGCCGAGGTCCTTCTCGGTCAGCGGCGGGTCGAGGATCAGCCCGAGGGTCTGGATGGTGGTCGTCGCGGCCTGCGGGTCGGAGGACAGTTTGCGCAGCACCCCCTGCATGACCTGCCCGAACCGCTGCAACTGGGCGTCGGCCTGCTCGCCCGAGCCGCGGTGGGTGGCGTAGGCGACGGCCATTTTGCCGCTGAGGGTCTGGCCCCGGCCCTTGCGCACCAGGGGCGTCGCGCCCTTGTCCTTGGCCTCCGGGTCGGCGACGTCGGCGTTGGTGTCGACATCGATGTTGCCGACCAGGTCGACGAGGATCTGGAGGTACGGGGTGTCCAGGCGCCAGGTGCCCTCGATGTCGGTGCCGAGGGAGGAGTCGAGGGCGGTCCGGGTGGCGTCGGGGCCCTCGTCGTCGACGGACTTGGCGAGCGTGGTGGTGCTGCCGTCGTCGCCGGTCAGGGCGAGGGCGTTGGGCACCAGTACCGCGGTGCCCTGCTTGGTGGTGGTGTTGTCGACGAGCAGCGCGGTGGAGGTGCCGCCGCCCTTGGTGTCGTGCAGGTGGACGGCGATCACGTCGCGCTTCTGGGCGCCCGCCGCCGTCGTACCGCCGGTCTTGTCGTCGGAGGAGCCCACGCCGGGGAGCTTTCCGGCGTACCAGAGGTAGCCGACGCCGCCGACCGCGACCAGGGCCAGGACGACGACGAGGGCGACGACACGCGCGCGTGCGCGCCGCCGGGCCTCCTCGCGGCGCTCGGTGCGGTTCTCCGTGAACTTCATCCAGTCGATGACGTCCTCGGAGTCGTCGGCCGGCTCCTCGACGAAGGCGAACTGCTCGGTCCGGTAGTCCCGGTCGGCATCGGCGGGGGCGGACGGCTGCGGTTCCTCGCGCGGGCCCGCCTGCTGCGGGATGTGCGGGGTCTGCTCGGCGACCCGGGGCTGCGGGCCGCTGGTCGCGGCCTGGCCGTAGGGGTCGTACGGCTGCTGCGCGGCGGGGCCGCCTGCGTGCGTGCCGGGAGCGTAGCCGTAGTCGGGGACCGGAGGCTGCTGTCCGGTGTCGTAGCCGCCCTGGTGGCCGTAGGGATCGTACGGCTGCTGGGGCGCCTGGTGGCCGCCCGTGGCGTACGGGTCGTAGCCGTAGCCCTGCCGCTGCCCGTACTGCTGCGTGTACGCGTCGTACGGCTGCTGCTGCGCGCCCGGTCCGGTCCGGTCCGGGCCCTGAGCCTGGCGGTAGACCGGCCGGCCGTACTCGTCGTAGCCGACGAGTTCGTACTGGTCGTCGCCGCCGTATCCCGCGTCGTATCCGTCGTTCACCGGTGCCCCTCTCGGTTCACTCGCCGCGGTACAGCTGGCGTTTGTCGATGTAGCGCACGACTCCGTCCGGCACCAGGTACCAGACGGGATCGCCCTTGGCGACTCTCGCACGGCAGTCCGTGGAGGAGATGGCGAGGGCCGGGACCTCGACGAGCGAGACGCCGCCCTTGGGGAGTCCGGCGTCCGTGAGGGTGTGGCCGGGCCGGGTGACGCCGATGAAGTGCGCCAGGGAGAACAGTTCCTCGCTGTCGCGCCAGGTGAGGATCTGGGCGAGGGCGTCGGCGCCGGTGATGAAGAACAGGTCCGCGTCCGGGTTGAGGGCGCGCAGGTCGCGCAGGGTGTCCACGGTGTAGGTGGGGCCGCCGCGGTCGATGTCGATGCGGCTCACGGAGAACTGCGGGTTCTCGACGGTCGCGACGACGGTCATCAGGTAGCGGTCCTCGGCCGCGGACACCGTGCGGTGGCTCTTCTGCCAGGGCTGTCCGGTGGGCACGAACACCACCTCGTCGAGCTGGAACTGCGCGGCGACCTCGCTGGCCGCCACGAGGTGCCCGTGGTGGATCGGGTCGAAGGTGCCGCCCATGACGCCCAGCCGGCGCTTGCCCGGCGACGACGGGCCGTTGCCCGGACCGGTGGCGCGGGCGGGCACCGCGTTCTGCGTGCCGCGCCCCGGCGTGTGCGCCGGGGCGGTAGGCGTGTCCTGCTCTCCCATGCGTGCAGACCCTACCGGCCCGCCCCGGGCGCCCCGGCCGCCCCCACAGGCACGGGTGCTCAGCGGTCGCGGTTGAACCGGGTGGTGATCCACAGCAGGAGCATCAGGCCGATGAACGCGCCGATGCCGGTGACGTAGGGGCTGAGGCTCTCGTGGTTGCCGCCGTGCTCCTCGCCGCCCTCGGCGGCGAGGGTGGCGAACTGGGCGGCGCTGAGGGGAAGGCTCATCGGCAGGACCTATCCGGTGTGGGCGGGACAAGACGTCCGCTCATCGTATGCGGGCCGCTCCCGGGCGATCACGCCGACTCCGCCGATGGTGCCGGGCCGCAGGGTTCCGGGGAACCTTCGGATCGCCTCAGTCGTCCTTCCGCTTGTACCCCCGCAGCAGGAACCACGCGGTCAGCACACACCCCAGGACCATGACGATCAGGACGATCCGGAGCAGATTCCCCGGCCCCTGCTGCTCGGCGGCGGTCGCGGCTCCGGCGAGCCAGTCGGCGTGGGGGATGTGCTGCATGGCGTGGACTCCTTCGACGTACTGCCCGTCCACGGTATCTCCGCCTAGGCTGGGCCCGGCTCCGGGGGTGCAAAGGACCGCACAAGGGTTCGCAAAGGCCAGACACACGCACAGGCCACACACACGCACATGGGGGAAGACATGTCCGACGGCCATCAGGACAACGGGCACGAGCACGTGCCGAGCCGGCAGCGCAGGCGCTTCCCGGGGATCTCCTCGCGTGCGTACGAGCATCCGGCCGACCGCAGCGCACTGGTGGCGCTGCGCAAGCTGAGCGGTTTCGACACGGTCTTCAAGGCGCTGAGCGGCCTGCTGCCCGAGCGGAGTCTGCGGCTGCTGTTCCTGTCCGACTCGGTGCGCGTCTCGGACCGGCAGTTCAACCATCTGAACGTCATGCTGCGCGACGCCTGCTACATCCTGGACCTGGAGAAGGTCCCGCCGATGTACGTCAACCAGGACCCGGTGCCGAACGCGATGTGCATCGGCCTGGACGAGCCGATCATCGTCGTCACCACGGGCCTCGTCGAGCTGCTCGACGAGGAGGAGATGCGGGCGGTGGTCGGGCACGAGGTCGGGCACGCGCTGTCCGGGCACTCGGTCTACCGGACCATCCTGCTCTTCCTGACCTCCCTCGCCGTCCGGGTCGCCTGGATCCCGCTGGGCAACGTGGCGATCATGGCGATCGTGACCGCGCTGCGCGAGTGGTTCCGCAAGTCGGAGCTGTCCGCCGACCGCGCGGGTCTCCTGGTGGGCCAGGACATCCAGGCGTCCATGCGCGGCCTGATGAAGATCGCGGGCGGCAACCACCTGCACGAGATGAACGTGGACGCGTTCCTGGAGCAGGCCGACGAGTACGAGGCCGGGGGCGACCTGCGCGACTCCGTGCTGAAGATCCTGAACGTGCTGCCCCGTACTCATCCGTTCACCACGGTGCGGGCGGCCGAGCTCAAGAAGTGGGCGGCCTCCCGGGACTTCCAGCGGATCATGGACGGCCACTACCCGCGGCGCGACGAGGACAAGGACACCTCGGTCCGGGACTCCTTCCGGGAGTCGGCGTCCCACTACGCGACGCATGTGCGCGGCTCCAAGGACCCGCTGATGAAGCTGGTCAACGACATCGCGGGCGGCGCCGGTGACCTCGGCGACCGGATGCGGCGGGGCTTCGGCGGCTTCACGTCCTCCCAGCCGCGGCCGCCCGGGGACGCGAACGGGTCCTCCGAGGGGTCCTCCGAGGGCCCGGCAGGCACCGACGGCCCGGAGAACCCGGACGACCGCCCGCCGCGCGACGGCGCCTGAGCCCCGGCGCGCCACTCCGGGCGCCCCGGGGGCGTCACACCTTGGGCTGGGCGCTCGCCGCGAGGGTGCCGCACAGGGCCGTGGCGCTGTCCGAGGTGTACGGGTCGGTGCCGGCCGGGGCGCCGGTCCTGGCCGTCTGCCCGGCGAGCAGCGGCCGCAGGTGGTTCGCCGAGTCCTCGGTGCAGGAGAGCGGCCCGGCCTGGACGTAGGAGGCGACCAGCTGCGTCTGGTGCAGCCGCAGGTCCTCCCGGTCGTAGCGGAAGTGCAGCTCGCGCCGGACGGTGAAGAGCGACGTCCCGGCCCGCTGGTCACCGGCGGCCCGCAGCGCGTAGACCATGGTGTGGTCGGCGGTGACCTCCAGCGTGGACGCGTCGGTCTCCACGGCCCGCAGGCTGCCGTTCACCCGGATCCCGGAGTCGGCCAGCTCGGCCCGGGCGGGGTCGAAGCGCACCAGCCACCCGGTGGGCGCGTGCCGTCCGTCCGCGGTGGGCCGCTCGAAGCTCTCGTCGAACTGGTGGAGCTGGTCAGGGTCGAGCAGCACCCGCACCGAGCGCACTTCCCGGCCGCCGAGCACGTCCGGGTCCAGCGCCGAGCGGACGATGTAGTTCTTGGCGGTGGTCAGCGCGTTCAGCACCTGGTCCTCGGAGAAGTGCGCCGTGCGCCGGGCCCCCGGCAGCGGGACGCCCTCGGCGGCGGTGCGGAACTGCGCGGCGGGACTGTGCTCGTAGAGGAAGCCGGCGTCGTCCGCGCCGGGCACCCGGCCCTGGGGTGCGAGCGGCACGACCGTCATCCGCACCGGTTCGGCGGCCCGCTGCGCGGAGGGGTTCTGGTACGGGTGCCGTACGCCCATGTAGATGGCGGTGCCGAAGGCGACGGCGATCAGGACGACGAGGACGAGCGCCTGCCGGGAGAAACCGGCCCGGCGCAGCGGCGGGCGGCGGCGGACGGCGGGGGCGTGGTCGGTGATGCGTTCCTGGGCGGAGAACTCCTGGAGCCGGGCAGCGCGGACGAACGACTCGTCGAAGACGACGGATCGGTATTCGTCCTCTCCGCCGCCGGGGGCACCCTCGGGCGTCCCTCCGGGCGGATCGCCAAGCCCTGCCATACCTTCAGAGTAGGTCGGCGGAAGGTCGCGTAAACGCGCCGGTGCAGGTCAAGTTGGGCCGGCTTCCGGCCGCCGGAGAGCAGGTCAGGAGAGCAGGTCAGGGGCTGCGCGGAAGCACCGGGACGGCCGGCTGGGAGTAGTCGGCGGAGGCCGAGGGGGTCACGGTGCCGCCCTGTTCGGGCCCGGTCGACGCGGGTGGCGGCACCTGCTGTGTGCCGCTGCCCGAGGAGGCTCCCCGGTAGACGGCCACGAAGGCCAGCGCGACCATGCCCACGCCCATCACGAGGGCGAGCATCCAGGCGACGGGCCGGTGCCAGCGGACCTGCTTGCCGTACGCGGGAGGTGCGCCGTACGGGCGGTCCAGGAGGTCGCGGTCGTCGTCCGGGTCGTCGAGGTCGGGATCATGGCCGAAATCGCCGTACCCGTCGTCGTAGCGCTCGGCTCTGGTGCGGCCGCGGCGGGCCGCTTCGGCCTCGGTGGCCTCGGCTCTGGCCTGTGCGGCGGCCAGGAGGCGCTCGACGGCGGTCGGCTCGTGCACCGCGGCCGCCCGTACGAAGGCCTCGTCGAAGACCACGGAGGCGAACTCTTCGTCCGACACCCCGCGGTCGTGTTCGTCGTCGGGCTCCCAGCCGTCGGGAAACGGCGTACCCCCCACGTCCTCCGGCACGGATCCAGAGTAGACCTGGGGGGTCGATTTGGGCAGACGGCCGGGAAATTCGTCCGTTGGGTGGGATGCCCCGATCGCGTCAGCGCCGTACGTGCCCGTCGCCGGTGACGATGTACTTGGTGCTGGTCAGCTCCGGCAGCCCCATCGGCCCCCTGGCGTGCAGCTTCTGGGTGGAGATGCCGATCTCGGCGCCGAAGCCGAACTGGCCGCCGTCGGTGAAGCGGGTGGAGGCGTTCACCGCGACCGTCGTGGAGTCGACCAACTGGGTGAACCGGCGGGCGGCCTGCTGCGAGGTCGTCACGATGGCCTCGGTGTGGCCGGAGGTCCACAGCCGGATGTGCTCGACGGCCTTGTCGAGGGAGTCGACGACCGCCGCGGCGATGTCGTACGACAGGTACTCCGTCTCCCAGTCCTCCGGTGTGGCCTCGACGGCCGTCACCTTGGAGTCCTCGGCGTACGCCATCACGCGCTCGTCGGCGTGCACGGTGACCCCGGCCTCCGCGAGGGCGTCCAGGGCGCGGGGCAGGAAGTCGGCGGCGATGTCCTGGTGGACCAGGAGGGTCTCGGCGGCGTTGCAGACGCCGACCCGCTGCGCCTTGGAGTTGACCAGGATGTCGACGGCCGTGTCGAGGTCGGCCCGCGCGTCGACGTAGACGTGGCAGTTGCCGGTGCCGGTCTCGATGACGGGCACGGTGGACTCCTGGACGACGGTGTTGATCAGCGAGGCGCCGCCGCGCGGGATGAGGACGTCGACCAGCCCGCGGGCCCGCATCAGCTCGCGCACGCTCTCGCGGCTCTCGCCGGGCACCAGCTGGACCGCGTCGGCGGGCAGCCCGGCCCCGCCCACGGCGTCGCGGACCACCCGGACCAGGGCGGTGTTGGACTGGTAGGCCGAGGACGAGCCCCGCAGGAGCACCGCGTTGCCGGACTTGAGGCACAGGGCGGCGGCGTCGACGGTCACGTTGGGCCGGCCCTCGTAGATGATGCCGACCACGCCGAGCGGCACCCGGACCTGACGCAGGTCGATGCCGTTGGGAAGGGTGGAGCCGCGCACGACCTCGCCGACCGGGTCGGGCAGCGCGGCGACGTCGCGCACGTCGGAGGCGATGGCGCGGACCCGCTCCGGGGTCAGGGTGAGCCGGTCGATAATGGCCTCGCTGGTCCCGGCCGCGCGGGCCTTGGCCACGTCCTGGGCGTTGGCCTCGACGATCTCGCTGGTCCGGACCTCCAGCGCGTCCGCGACGGCGAGCAGCGCGTCGTCCTTGACGGCCCGCGGCAACGGCGCGAGGTCGGCCGCGGCGGACTTGGCCCGGTAGGCGGCCCGGGTGACCGGGGACATCGAGTCGTACGGCGAGAGCGTGGTCATGAGGGCAGCGTAGTAGGCCGAACGGGGGCGTCCACCAGTTGTCCCAAACCCCGAGACTTGCAACGGACGGTACGGAACCCCACTAAAAGGGGTGGACCCCGACCGGGGTCGCCGGGGCCGGGCCGTACCCCGCCGCGATGCGCTGATGGTAGGTGGCCCGGTCGATGACCTCCAGGCCGACGATCTCCCACGGCGGCAGGCCCGCGGTCTGCCGGTGCTCGCCCCACAGGCGCAGGGCGACGGCGGCGGCGTCGTGCAGGTCGCGGGCCTCCTCCCAGTACCGGATCTCCGCGTGGTCGTCGGCGTACCTGCTGGTCAGCAGGAAGGGATGGTCGTGCGCGAGCTGTTCGAGGGCGCGCCGCACCTCGGTGAGGGGGGCGCGGGCGCCGGAGACGCTGAGGGTGACGTGCCACAGGCGCGGGGTGTGCCCGGGGTCCTCGCCCCGGAACCGGTCGCCGGCCGCGACGCTGGTCAGGGCGCGTTCGTCGCCGGGCGCGCGGGCACCGTTGCGGGAGCCGCCGGGACGGGCGCCCGTGCCGCCGCGGGAGACCGAGCCGCCGCGGGAGGCGGTACCACCGCGGGACGCCGCCGGTCCAGGGCGCACTCCGCTCACGACGGCCTCCTTCACACACACGGCTGGCCCGGCGGTCGGCCGGGTTCGTCCCCGAGGAAAGTTGAGCAGGCCGGGCGGGATCGCGGGGCGATTTTGCGGAACGTCCACCACCGATTCGGGGACGTTTCGGCCTATTACGGGTGCAGGATCACCAGATCGTCCCTGTGTACGACCTCACGTTCGTACGCCGGTCCCAGCTCGCGCGCCAGCTCCCGGGTGGAGCGGCCGATCAGCCGCGGGATCTCCTTGGCGTCGAAGTTGACCAGGCCCCGCGCCACCGCCCGTCCGGTGCCGTCCCGCAGCTCGACGGGGTCGCCCGCGGCGAACTCGCCCTCGGCGCCGGCGATCCCGGCCGGGAGCAGCGACTTGCGGCCCTCGACGACCGCGCGCACCGCCCCGTCGTCGAGGACGAGCGCCCCGCGCGGGGTGGAGGCGTGCTGGAGCCACAGCAGCCGGTCGGCGAAGCGCCTGCCGGTGGCGTGGAAGTAGGTACCGGTGTCGCCGCCGGCCAGGGCGTCGGCGGCGTGGACCGCGCTGGTCAGCACCACCGGGATGCCGGCCGCGGCGGCGATCCGGGCCGCCTCGACCTTGGTGACCATGCCGCCGGTGCCGACGCCCGCCTTGCCGGCGCTGCCGATCTCGATCTCCGCGAGGTCGGCGGGGGCGTGCACCTCGGCGATCCGGGAGGTGCCGGGCCTGCTCGGGTCGCCGTCGTAGACGCCGTCCACGTCGGACAGCAGGACCAGCAGGTCGGCCCGGACCAGGTGGGCGACGAGGGCGGCGAGCCGGTCGTTGTCGCCGAAGCGGATCTCGTCGGTGGCGACGGTGTCGTTCTCGTTGACGATCGGGAAGGCGCCCATCGCCAGCAGCTTGTCGAGGGTGCGGGAGGCGTTGCGGTGGTGCGCGCGGCGGCTCATGTCGTCGCTGGTCAGCAGCACCTGGCCGACGCGGACGCCGTAACGGGCGAAGGAGGCGGTGTAGCGGGCGACCAGCAGGCCCTGGCCGACGCTGGCGGCGGCCTGCTGGCGGGCCAGGTCCCGGGGGCGGCGGCGCAGGCCCAGCGGGGCGAGCCCCGCTGCGATGGCGCCGGAGGAGACGAGGACGATCTCACGCTCCCCACCGCTGCGGACCTTGGCCAAGACATCGACGAGCGCGTCGACCCGGTCGGCGTCCAGGCCGCCCGCGGAGGTGGTCAGCGAGGAGGAGCCGACCTTGACGACGATCCTGCGGGCCTCGCCCACGGCCTGCCTTGCCCCTGCCACGGTGCCGTCCGCCTCTCCCGTTCGACGCGCGCGAACCCCGCGCTCGCCCAGGCAATCTACGCGAAGGGGCACCCGCCCCGCGCCACGGTCCAGGCTGCGGACGGAGCGAGGGGACGTCCTGCGCGCGGGGGGTGGCGTCAACACGCGCGTGTCGTCGGGAGGCCGCCCGGCGTTAACCCGGATGTCCGATGCGCGACAAGCCTGGAGCGACCGCAGTGCCCCTCTCTCTGCCCCGCCCCCGCCTCCCCGGCCCCTCCCGCCTCCACCGCCTGCGCCTGCCCGGCCGGCGGACGGTAGTGAAGCTGCTCGTCCCGGGCGTCCTGGCGGCCGCCTTCACCGCGCAGGCGGTGGGCGCGCTGCTGCCGCACGTGCCGCTGCTGCTGGCCGCGACCGCCGGTTCGCTGGCCGCCGAGGGGGTGCTGTACCGGTGGCAGCGGGGCATGGTGTCGCTGTTCGCCAAGTCGCACGCCGACGTCACGGTCCGGCACGTGCTGCGGGACCTGCTGCTCGTGGTCGGACTGCTGCGGCTGGGCGAGCAGCACCGGGAGGGGGCGTACGCCCCGCTGGTCGCCGCGCTGCTCGTCTTCTACGGGCTGCACTGGGCGGTCCAGGCCGTGTCCGTCCTGGTCCGCCGCACCCGGACGCTGCCCGTGGTGACCCGGAACATCGACGCCTCGGCGCTGCGGCTGACACCGGCGCCCCCGCTGCTGCTGCGCCGCCCCGGGCACCGGCTGGCGGTCTTCGGGCTGCCGGCGTCGGCCGGGCTGCTGGCCACGGCGGTCACGGACGCGCCGGTGTGGGGCGCGGCGGGCCTCGGGCTGTCCCTGACGCTGGCACTGGCCGGCCTGTGCGCGCTGCTGACGCGGCTGCTGCCGGGTCGCCGGCCCGCGGGTGAGCAGGAGGTGCTCGACTGGTTCGAGGCGTGGCTGGCGGAGTACCGGCCGACGGCCGGCCTGTACTTCTCGGGCGGGGCGTCCTCGGCGTACCAGGCCAACATGTGGCTGGAGCCGCTGGCGCGGCTGGAGGGGCGGCCGGTGATCGTGCTGCGGGAGCGGTTCATGGTGCAGCGGATCGCGGCGACCGACATCCCGGTGGTGTGCCTGCCGAAGGTGTCCACGCTGATGCGCCTGGAGCACTCCACCCTCCGCGTCCTCCTGCACCCCTCGAACTCCGGGAAGACCTCACAGGTGCTGCGCATCCCCACCATCAAGCACGCCTTCGTCAACCACGGGGAGAGCGACAAGCTGTCCTCCTGCAACCCGTACGCGAAGGCGTACGACGAGGTGTGGGTGGCCGGTCCCGCGGCGCGCGAGCGGTACGCGCTGGCGGAGGTCGGTGTCGAGGACAAGGACGTGATGGAGATCGGCCGCCCGCAGCTCGGCGGCGTACGGCCGCACGCCGGGCCGCCCGCGCCGGGGGCGTTCACGACCGTGCTGTACGCGCCGACCTGGGAGGGCTGGGACGGCAACCCCGGCAACACGTCGGTGGTCGAGGCGGGCGAGCACCTGGCCCGGGCGCTGCTCGCGGACCCGGCGGTACGGCTGCTGTACAAGCCGCATCCGCTGACGGGGTCGGTGGATCCGCGGGCCCGGGCGGCCGATCTGCGCGTGCGGGAGCTGGTGCGGGCGGCGAACCGGGAGCGGGGCGGGCCCCGTCCGGCGCCGTCCGCCTCCGCCGAGCTGGCCCGGCGGACCGCGGAGCTGGACCGGCTCACCGCGCCCGGTTTCCGGCCGGCCGCCGACCAGACGGAGCGGATGCTGCGCCGTCCGGCGCCGGAGCCAGGTCGGGCGGAGGCGGTGGCGCGGGCGACGGCCGCCTGGGAGGAAGCGTACTGGGCGTCGCTGCCCGGGTGGGGGCACCAGGTGGTCACGGACGTCCGGCCGCCGCTGTACGCCTGCTTCAACCGGGCGGACCTGCTGATCAGTGATGTCTCCAGCGTGATCAGCGACTTCCTGGCGAGCGGCAAGCCGTACGCGGTGGCCAACACCAGCGGGCTGGCCGAGGACGTGTTCCGCAAGTCGTTCCCGACGGTGGTGGCGGCGACCGTGCTGACGCCGGACGCGGCCGGGGTGCCGGCGCTGCTGGACGCGGTCCGCCATCCGGAGCTGGACGAACTGGCCGGGGAGCGGGCCGCGTTGGCCCTGCGGCTGCTGGGCCCGGCGGGGCCGCCGCCCCAGGAGCGCTTCGCGGCGGCCGTCCGGTCGCTGTGCACGACGGCCGGGGAGCACCGGGCCCGCATGGCGGAGCGCCTCGCCACGGAGCTGCCCCTCCCCGGTCCCCGGCGCGGGCCCGCCCCGCTGCCCACGGCGTCGGCCGGCCCTGAGCCGCGGGGCCGCGCCTGAGCGCCGCCGCGCGGCCGGGCCCGAGCGCCGCCCCGGGGTCGCGCCTGAGCGCCGCCTCGGGGCCACGCCTGAGCGCCGCCGCGCCTGGGCGCTGCCGCGCGGCAGCCGGATGTCAGCCGTGCCGGTGGCGCCGGCCCTGCCAGGCGGAGTCGATCATGGCGTCCAGGTCGTGGCGGGCCGACCAGCCCAGTTCCTGGCGGGCGCGGTCGGCGGAGGCCACCACGCGGGCCGCGTCGCCGGGGCGGCGGGCGCTCACCCGCGGGGCGATGTCCTGCCGGCCGGCGACCTTGAGGATGCGGTCCACCATCTCGCGCACCGAACTGCCCTCACCGCGCCCCACGTTGAGGGTGAGCGCCGTCCCCTCCGGGGCGTCCGTCAGGCGCCGCGCGGCCGCGAGGTGGGCGGAGGCGATGTCCTCGACGTGGATGTAGTCCCGTACGCAGGTGCCGTCGGGGGTGGCGTAGTCGTCGCCGAAGACACGCGGGGCGTCGCCCGCCTCCAGGCGTTCGAAGACCATGGGGATGAGGTTGAAGACACCGGAGTCGGACAGCTCGGGGGCGGCCGCGCCGGCGACGTTGAAGTAGCGCAGTGAGGCGGCGCGGATGCCGTGGGCCCGGGCGGCGGCGTTGATCAGCCACTCGCCGGCCAGCTTCGTCTCGCCGTAGGGGCTCAGCGGCAGGCACGGGGTGTCCTCCGTGACGAGGTCCACATCGGGCATGCCGTAGACGGCGGCGGAGGAGGAGAAGACGAGGCGGCCGACGCCGGTGGACGTCATGGCCTCCAGGAGGGTCGCCAGGCCCGTGACGTTCTCCCGGTAGTAGTGGAGTGGCCGCTCCACCGACTCCGCGACCTGCTTCTTGCCCGCGATGTGCACCACACCTGTCACAGCATGGTCACGAATCACGCCCTCCAGGAGGGCTGCGTCGAGCACGCTGCCGACCACCAGCGGGACTCCGTCGGGGACGCGGTCGGTGCTGCCGGTGGACAGGTCGTCGTACACGACGACGCGTTCACCGCCGTCGACGAGGGCGCGCACCACATGCGCGCCGATGTACCCGGCTCCACCCGTGACCAGCCAGCTCATCCTCATGCCTCCCAGGTCTTCGTCACTGGGTGCAGACTCGTCCGTGGGCCCCGGAAAATCGAGTCGGGCACATGGGGCGGAATACGACGGAAGTCGGTAAAGAGGACAGGGGGGCCGAATGTGAGGAAGTTCTCCGGCCGCTTCCCGACGGCCGATTCGAGCCGCCGATCCCGGCCATTTCCCGCTGTGGCAGGGCACAGAGTGTCCGGCTACCGTGCCCACGGAAACTCCGCGTGAATCCTTTACGCTGATGCGGCGGCGCGCTCCAGGCCCGATGGCGCCCGGAGCGCGTTCCGGTCCCAGCCCGCGGTCCCGTGGTCAGTTCTCGGAACAGGTTGTAAGGATGCCCAAACTCTCTCTCGTTGTCCCCGTGTACAAGGTGCAGGGCTATCTGCCCGAGTGCCTTGACTCCGTACTCGGGCAGGACTGCACGGACTTCGAGATCATCGCGGTCGACGACTGCTCGCCGGACGGGTCCGGTGCCATTCTCGACGAGTACGCGAAACGGGACTCCCGGATTCATGTGATTCACCTCACGGAAAACGTGGGCCTGGGGCGCGCGCGCAACGCCGGTCTGGAAAAGGCCAGTGGTGATTACGTGTTGTTCCTGGACAGTGACGACACACTGTCCGACGGCGCGTTGTCGGCCATTGCCGACCGGCTGGAGGCCACCGGCAATCCCGAGATCCTGGTCTTCGACTACGCCCGTACCTACTGGGACGGCCAGGTCCGCCCGAACCTGCGGGCCGACCTGCTCAAGGAGGAGGGCCCGGACGCCTTCCCCCTCTCCGAGCGGCCCCGGTTGCTCGACCTGCTCCAGATCGTGTGGAACAAGGCGTACCGCCGCGACTTCGTCACCCGGGCCGGGCTCACCTTCCCGCCCGGGTACTACGAGGACGCCCCCTGGACGTTCTGCTCCATGATCAGCGCCGAGCGGATCGCCGTACTGGACCGTGTCTGCGTGCACTACCGGCAGCGGCGCGAGGGCGGCAACATCCTCAAGACGGTCAGCCGCAAGCACTTCGACGTCTTCGACCAGTACCAGCGGGTCTTCGACTACCTGGACGCGCACGAGGAACTCACCGAGTGGCGCGGCCCGTTGTTCCGCAAGATGGCCGACCACTACCTGACCATCCTGGAGCGGCCGGGCCGCCTGCCGCAGGACGCGCGGGCGGAGTTCTTCCACCGCGCCTCCGCCGACTACCGGGCCCGCGTGCCCAAGGGCTACACCCGTCCGGCCGGCGGCCGCGGCCACAAGTACGGGATGCTGGAGCGCGACGCGTACACGACCATGGTGAGCGCGCTGGCTGCGGTGAAGTTCCGCCAGCGGGTCAAGACCCGCACCCGCACCGCGCTCAACCGCTCCAAGCGCGGCGCGATGGGCGCCTTCTACCAGTCGCAGCTCAGGCTGCCGCTGGACGACAACCTGGTGCTGTTCTCCGCCTACTGGAGCCGCAGCGTCTCCTGCAACCCCGCCGCCATCGACGCCGAACTGGCCCGGCTGGCCCCCGGGATGCGCCGCGTGTGGGCGGTGCGCGCGGAGAACGCGCACCTGGCGCCCAAGGGCGTGAAGGTCGTCCGGGTGGGCTCCCGCGAGTACTGGGCGGCCCTGGCCCGCGCCAAGTACCTCGTGAACAACGTGAACTTCGCCGACTCCGTGGTCAAGCGCGAGGGCCAGATCCACGTGCAGACCCATCACGGCACGCCGCTGAAGACCATGGGCCTGGACCAGCGCAAGTACCCGGCCTCCACCGACATGGACTTCGAGAAGCTCCTGGAGCGGTGCGACCGCTGGGACTACAGCATCAGCTCCAACCAGTTCTCCACCATGGTCTGGGAGCGGGTCTACCCCTGCTCGTACACCACGCTGGAGACCGGCTACCCGCGCAACGACGCCCTCGTGAACGCCACGTCCGAGGACGTGCGCGCGGCCCGTGCGGCGCTGGGCCTTGCCGACGGCGCCAAGGCGTTCCTGTACATGCCGACGCACCGCGAGTACCAGCCGGGCTTCACGCCGCCGCTGGACCTGGGCCGGTTCGCCCGCGAACTGGGACCGGACGCGACCCTGCTGGTGCGCGGCCACTACTTCTACGGCAACTCCTCCCCGCACATCGCCGAGCTGCGCCGCACCGGCCGGATCGTCGACGTGTCCGGGCACGGCCGGGTGGAGGACCTGTACCTCGCCGCCGACGCGCTGATCACGGACTACTCCTCGGCGATGTTCGACTACGCGGTGCTCGACCGCCCGATCATCAGCTACGTCCCCGACTGGGACGTCTACTCCGCGGTGCGCGGCACCTACTTCGACCTGCTCCAGGAACCGCCCGGCGCGGTGGCCACCACGCAGACGGAACTGCTGCGACTGCTCGCCTCCGGCGCGTACGACAGCCGGGAAACGACCGAGCGCCGGGACGTCTTCCGCCGGCGTTTCTGCGAATTCGACGACGGACACGCAGCCGAACGTGTCGTACGACGCGTCTTCCTCGGTGAAGAGAGCCCGCTGCCCGTCGTCCCGTTCGGCGAACGCCACCACGCCCCGACCCCCGCCCAGGCGCTCGAACTGGTCGAGCGGGCCTGACCCCGAAAGGAGATCACCAAGCCATGGCCCCTCGGCTCAGTGTCATCGTCCCCATCTACGACGTGGAGCGTTACCTCCCCGCCTGTCTCGACTCGCTCGCGGCGCAGACCTTCCGCGACTTCGAGGTCCTGATGGTGGACGACGGTTCACCCGACGGCTCCGCCGCCATCGCCGAGGAGTACGCCTCCCGCGACCCGCGCTTCAAGCTCATACGCAAGGAGAACGGCGGCCTCGGCGCCGCCCGCAACACCGGCATGACGCACCTCGCGCCGGAGTCGGAGTTCCTGACCTTCGTCGACAGCGACGACCTGATCCCGCCGGACGCCTACCGGCTCATGGTCGGCAGCCTCGACGAGAGCGGCTCGGACTTCGCCACGGGCAACGTCTTCCACCTCAAGGGCGAGAAGTCCTGGCAGGTGCCGCTGATGCGGATGCTGGCCGGCGAGGCCCGGGTGCGCACCCACATATCCCGGTACGCCAAGCTGGTCGCCGACCGCATCGCCTGCAACAAGGTGTTCCGCCGCACCTTCTGGGAGAAGAACGGCTTCGCCTTCCCCGAGGGCCGGCTGTACGAGGACACCCCGGTCACCATGCGGGCCCACTACCTGGCCGAGAGCGTCGACGTCATCTCGGAGCCCTGCTACTACTGGCGGCTGCGCGAGGGCGAGTCCGCCCCGTCGATCACCCAGCGCCGCACCGACCCGGCGGGCGTGCGCGACCGGACCACCTCCGTGATGGAGATCAGCGCCTTCCTCGCCGACCGGCCCGGCGAGACCTTCGCCCGCCTCAAGCGCGAGTACGACACCCGCGTCCTGCGGGACGACCTGCGGCTGTTCCTCAACGTGGTGCCGGACGGCGACGAGGAGTACCGCACCGAGTTCCTGCGCTCGGCCAACCGCTTCCTCGACAGCATCGACCCCAAGGTCGTCATGGACCTCCCGGCCGAACTGCGCGTGCAGTGGCTGCTGGTGCGCAAGCACCAGATGGAGGAGCTGATCGCCCTGCTGGCCGGCCAGCGCCGCCGGGAGACGCCCGAGGTCAGCGGCCTGCTGCGCAAGTACGCCTCGTTCCCCTCCCTGGAAGGTGCCGATCTGCACCTGCCCAAGGAGGCGCTGCGCATCGACCAGCACCTCACCATGCGCGCCCCGCTCCAGGACGTGAGCTGGTCCGGCGACAAGCTCGTGCTCTCGGGCAACGCCTGGATCGACAAGATCGACCTGGCCTCGCGCAAGGCGTCGGTCAAGGTGCTCCAGCTGCGCAAGGACCGCTCCCGCCGCCGCATCCTGCTGCCGGCCCGCAACGTGCCGCGCCCCGAGGTCACCACCGACTCCGGCCAGGACCGCTACAACTACGACTGGGCCGGCTGGGAGGTCACCCTCGACCCCGCCAGGCTCCGCAAGGGCGGCGACTGGCAGGAGGCCGTGTGGCACGTGGGCCTGGGCATCTTCGCCTCCGGCCTGGTACGGCGCAACGCCGTCCACTCCAGCGGCGGCGCGGCCTGCAACTTCCCCCCGTACCACTGGCTGAGCCCGGACTTCCGGCTGCTGCCCTCCATCGAGCGCGGCGCGCTGAAGCTGCGTATCGAGAAGGTGCGCGCCCTGATCACCGGACGCACCCTGGAGGACGACCGGATCAAGGTCACCGGTGAGATCCGCGAGCCGCTCACGGCGGACGAGCAGGTGGTCCTGCGGGTCAAGAACCAGAAGGGCGCCGAGACCCTCGAGTACCCCGTCACGGTGACCCGCGAGGGCGGCGCGCAGTCGTTCTCGGTCCAGGTGCCGGTGGCCGACGTCGCGCTGGTCTTCCACGAGGGCGTCGACGAGATGGCGCAGCCGGAGAAGCGGACCTGGTCCACGGTGCTGGTCGCGACCGACCCGCGGGGCAAGGAGCGCCGCTTCGGCACCGTGATGCAGGAGGGGCTGTCCGACGTCGAGTTCCCGCTGCCCGCGTCCCTCGGCGACCAGTCGCGCCTGGTGCAGCTGGCCGTGGTGGCGGGGCACACCGGCTTCCTGAAGTTCTCCGGCCGCACCCGCCGCGCCCTGATCGACACCGCGACCGTGCGCGACGGCCGGATCGCCCTCACCGGCCACGCCGACCCGCGGCTGACCGGCTCCCGCTTCCTGCTCAAGCCGCGCAACCGCTACGAGGAGCGCTTCGTCGAGACCCACTGGCTCGACGACGGCCGCTTCGAGGTCTCCTTCGACCCCTCCAGCCTCGGCGGCGACGGCAGTGTCCCGCTGCGCGCCGGCCGCTGGAACCTCTTCCTGCGGCCCGACGAGGAGGGCACGCCCGACGTGCCCTTCGTGGTCGACCGGCTGGCCGCCGACTCGTTCCCGGTCCAGGCCGAACTGGGCGGCCGCCGCTACTGGCTGGAGAACCGCTGGGGCGACTTCCCGCAGCTCAACGCCCGCTCCGAGCTGAGCGACCTGGAGCGCGGCCCGTACCGCCAGCGGGAGCTGCGCAGCGAGGTGTACGAGCCGCTGTCGCAGCAGCCGCTCAAGAACCAGGTCTTCTACCTGAGCTACAACGGCAAGCAGTTCTCCGACAGCCCGCGCGCGATGTACGAGGAGCTGGTGCGGCGCGGCGCGGACCTGAAGCACCTGTGGGCGGTCCGGGACGGCCAGGTGGCGCTGCCCGAGGGCGTCGAGACGGTCCGCATGTGGGGCCGTGAGTGGTACGAGGCGCTGGCCTCCAGCCGCTACATCGTCACCAACGCGCACCTCCCCGACTGGATCGTGCGCCGCCCGGGTCAGTCCATCGTGCAGACGTGGCACGGCACGATGCTGAAGAAGATCGGGCACGACATCGACACACTGCACTTCGACCGGCGCTACCAGGAGAAGCTGGCGCTGGAGGCGAAGCAGTGGAGCCTGCTGGTGTCCTCCAACCGCTTCAGCACGCCGATCCTGAAGCGGGCGTTCTCCTACGAAGGTGAGATCCAGGAGGCGGGCTACCCCCGCAACGACTACCTGTACTCGCCCGACCAGGACGCGATCGCGGCCCGGGTCAGGAAGGCCCTCGGCCTGCCCGAGGGCAAGAAGGTCGTCCTGTACGCGCCGACCTGGCGGGACGACCAGTCGCACAGCGCCGGGCAGTACCTGTTCGACCTGCGCATCGACCTGGAGGACGCCCAGCGCCGCCTCGGCGACGACCACGTGCTGCTGATCCGCCGCCACTCCAACGTGGTGGACGCGGTGCCGGGCGCGGGCAACGGGTTCGTGTGGGACGCCTCGGAGTACCCCGACATCGCGGACCTGTACCTCGCGGCGGACATCATGATCACGGACTACTCGTCGGTGATGTTCGACTACGCGCACCTGAAGCGGCCGATGCTGTTCTTCACGTACGACCTGGAGCACTACCGGGACACGCTGCGCGGGTTCTACTTCGACTTCGAGGAGGACTCCCCCGGTCCGCTGATCGGCAACTCCAAGGAGCTGGTCGACGCGATCCGGGACATCGACCAGGTCCAGGCGGAGTACCAGGAGCGGTTCGACCGCTTCCACCACCTGTTCTGCGACCTGGACGACGGCAGCGCCTCCGCGCGGGTCGTCGACCGGATGCTGGAGCAGGCGCGGGAGAGCTGACCGCGCGGAACACGCGAAAGGGCGGGGGCCGGAGGATCGTCTCCTCCGGCCCCGCCCTTTCGCCGTGTACGGGGTCAGAGCCGCACGGTCTTGACCGCGAACTGGCACGCGGCGGTGAAGTAGGGCCGCAGCTCCGTGCGCCGCCGGGTGGGCGGCAGCGGCGCGGGCGTCTGGCCCAGGGCCCTGCGGGACTTGCGGACCGCCCGGGTCAGCACGGTCGGCGCCGCCGCCGCGGCCTCGCTGAGCACCGGACGCGGGAAGGTGAACACGTTGATCGGGGCCAGGACGTCGGTGGCCAGCTTGGCCAGCTGCACACGGGGCGCGTCGGCCGCCGTGCGCAGGAAGAAGTCCCAGATGACCTCCGGCTCGTCGGCCTCGGTGTGCGCCCGCACCAGCGCCGCGCAGTCGATGTCGACCGCGACCCGGCCGTCGCCCTCGGCGCGCAGCGGGAAGGTCAGCACCCGCTCCTTGTCCCTGCGGTGCACGGCCTCCACCACGGCGCCCGCGGCGGCCTCGGCGCCCCACAGCTCCGCCTGTACGGCGATGGCCCGCTCGTCGACCCTGACCGGGCCGACCTCGGCGTGGGCGTCGCGCAGGGCGCTGCGCAGCCGCAGCCCGCCGTCCTCGTGCATGTGCGGCAGCAGCAGCGCCAGCGACGGACCCTGCGGGCGCGGCAGCTCCACGGCGAGCAGGTCCCGGGTGTCGCAGCCGTAGCCGTCGGTGCCCAGCGCCACCTCGCGGCCGCCCTCGCGGGTGGCCAGCGTCAGCTCCCAGGTGCCGTGCGGCACCCCGGCGTCCCAGGGCACGACGGCGTCCCCGGCGGCGGAGAACGGGAAGCGGTGCTCCTCGGTGCCGGCCCCGCCCTTGCGCAGGACGAGGTCGGCCTGCCCGGCGCTCGGCGGCAGCGTGCCCACGGCAACGTGCACCGAGCCCCGCCGGTCCACGCGGGCCGTGGCGTGGCGGGGCAGTTCCTTGCGGGCGAAGGCCTCCTGGAGGATGGCCTCGAAGCGCTCGCGGCTGGCCCGCTCGTGGAAGCGCTCGGCGTTGCGGATGCCCGCGGCGGACATCTTCAGCCGCAGTCCGTCGTCCTGGACCAGGCTGCGGATCGCCTCGGCCATCGCGTCGACGTCGCCGCGCGGGACGATCATGCCGTCCTCGCCGTCGGTGAGGATGTTGCGCGGCCCGTGGTCGGCGTCCGTGGCGACGACGGGGAGCCCGGCGGCCATCGCCTCCACGACGACGTTGCCGAACGCCTCGCGCTTGGAGGGCAGGACGAAGATCGAGCCCTTGCCGAACTCCGGGGTGACGGGCGAGGTCTGGCCCATCAGCAGGATGCTGTTGGACAGCCCCAGTTCCTCGATGCGGGCGCGCAGCTTCTTCTTCTCGGCGCCGTGGCCGTAGATGCGCAGCGTCCAGTCCGGCGCGTCGGCGTGGACCCGGGCGAAGGCCTCGATCAGCAGGGCGTGGTTCTTGTTGTCGGTCAGGTGACCGGCCGAGACCACCACCTTGTTGGTGCCGGTGGCCCGGATGGTGGAGGCGGGCACGCAGTTGGGCATCACCGCCAGGCGGTTGCGCACCGCGGGCACCTGCCGGGCGATGGCGGCGACCTCCTCCGGGGTGAGCGCCGTCAGGGCGTGCAGGTACCGGTAGGCCGGGAAGAGGCGTTCCTTGATGTCCGTGGCGTAGATGGCGGGCATCGAGTGCTCCTGAGTGACCTTCAGGTAGTCACCGCGGGCCTGCGCCAGCATGATCGTGTTGCGCGGGCTTGAGCTGACGATCACGTCGGCGTCGGTGGTGTCGAAGTACTCCAGCAGCCGCAGTTCCGCGAGCCGGCTCACGACCGGCGTCTTGGCACCGGCGTTGAGCGGGTAGATCAGCGGGAACTTGTCGGACAGCGGGTTGTCCACGTCGGAGACCGGGGAGTCCGGTCGCATGTCGCTGAGCACCCGGACGGACACCCGCGGGTCCAGCGGGAAGTAGGACTCGTCCCGCACCTTGCGCAGCGCCACGATCTCGACGTCGTGCCGTTCGGCCAACGCCCCGGCGAGGTTCTGCGTCGCGCTGACCACGCCCCCCATGTGGCAGAGGTCCCGAACGAGAAATGCGATCTTCACTTTGCTGCTTCTCTCTGCTTCCGGGAACGGATGGTCAGTCCGTTTCCCCGCCCCGGGCCACGCACAGTGGCCACATCCTCCTCACAAAGTACACATGACTGTTCGACAGCGGATCACGGTCCCGCCACACCTGTGTAACCCTGCGGACAGCAAGATGCCGTCCGCGGGGCCGCGGTTCCAGAGGGCGGACTCAGAACGGTTCGAAGCCGTCGAACTCCCGCTCCGCGTCGTCTCGTTCGGCGTCCCGGTCGCGGCGGCGCTGGGCGGCCGGCCGGGGCTCCTCGAAGCGGTGGTCCTCGCCACGGCGGCCGAGCATCTCGGCGCCGGCCGTCACCGACGGCTCCCAGTCGAAGACGACCGCGTTGTCCTCGGGGCCGATCGCCACGCCGTCGCCGTTGCGGGCGCCCGCCTTCATCAGCCGCTCCTCGACGCCGAGGCGGTTGAGCCGGTCGGAGAGGTAGCCGACGGCCTCGTCGTTGTTGAAGTCGGTCTGGCGCACCCAGCGTTCGGGCTTCTCGCCCCGCACCCGGAACAGGCCGTCCTCCTCGCGGGTGACGGTGAAGCCGGCGTCGTCCACGGCCTTGGGCCGGATGACGATCCGCGTGGCCTCCTCCTTGGGCCGGGCGGCACGCGCCCCGGCCACCAGCCCGGCCAGCGCGAAGGACAGCTCCCGCAGGCCCATGTGGGCCACCGCGGACGCCTCGAAGACGCGGTAGCCGCGCTCCTCCAGGTCCGGGCGGACCATCTCGGCGAGGTCCTTGCCGTCGGGTACGTCGATCTTGTTGAGGACGACGATCCGGGGCCGGTTGTCCAGGCCGCCGTACGCGCGCAGCTCGGCCTCGATGACGTCCAGGTCGGAGAGCGGGTCGCGCTCGGACTCCAGCGTCGCCGTGTCCAGGACGTGCACCAGCACGCTGCACCGCTCCACGTGCCGCAGGAACTCCAGGCCGAGGCCCTTGCCCTGGCTGGCGCCGGGGATGAGGCCGGGGACGTCCGCGATGGTGTAGACGGTCTCGCCGGCCGTCACCACGCCCAGGTTCGGGACGAGCGTCGTGAAGGGGTAGTCGGCGATCTTCGGCTTGGCCGCGCTCAGTACGGAGATCAGCGAGGACTTGCCGGCGCTCGGGTAGCCGACCAGCGCCACGTCGGCGACGGTCTTCAGCTCCAGGTGGATGTCCTGGAGGTCGCCGGGCTCGCCGAGCAGCGCGAAGCCGGGCGCCTTGCGCCGCGCGGAGGCCAGCGCCGCGTTGCCGAGGCCGCCCCGGCCGCCCTGCGCGGCGACGTAGGAGGTGCCGTGGCCGACCAGGTCGGCGAGGACGTTGCCCGCCCCGTCGAGGATCACGGTGCCGTCGGGCACGGGCAGGACCAGGTCCTGGCCGTCCTTGCCGGAGCGGTTGCCGCCCTCGCCGGGCTTGGCGTTGGTGGCCTTGCGGTGCGGCGAGTGGTGGTAGTCGAGGAGCGTGGTCACGGACTGGTCCACGGTGAGGATGACGTCGCCGCCCCGGCCGCCGTTGCCGCCGTCCGGGCCGCCGAGCGGCTTGAACTTCTCACGGTGGACGGAGGCACAGCCGTGGCCTCCGTTACCCGCGGCGACGTGCAGCTCGACGCGGTCCACGAAGGTGGTCATGGGATGTGCCTCCAGTTACTGCTTACTGCGGGGATGTCTCTTGGGTAACACGCGAAAGGCGGACCCGCTTCCCCTCGGGGAAGTGAGGCCCGCCTCGCGAAAGTGTCCGGTCAGGCGACCGGGACGATGTTCACGACCTTGCGGCCACGGTGGGTGCCGAACTGCACCGCACCGGCCTGCAGCGCGAACAGCGTGTCGTCGCCACCGCGGCCGACGCCGGCGCCCGGGTGGAAGTGGGTGCCACGCTGACGGACCAGGATCTCACCCGCGTTGACGGCCTGACCGCCGAAGCGCTTCACGCCGAGCCGCTGGGCATTCGAGTCGCGACCGTTCCGGGTGGACGATGCGCCCTTCTTGTGTGCCATGTCTCCTCAGTCCCTTACTTCGCAGCCGCGGGGATCTCAGTGACCTTGATCGCCGTGTACTGCTGGCGGTGGCCCTGACGACGGCGGTAGCCGGTCTTGTTCTTGTAGCGCAGAATGTCGATCTTCTGGCCCTTGTGGTGGTCCACGATCTCGGCCTGGACCTTGATGCCGGCCAGCACCCACGGGTCGCTGGTCACAGCGTCGCCGTCGACGACGAGCAGGGTCGAGAGCTCGACCGTGTCGCCGACCTTGCCGGTGGAAATCTTGTCAACCTCAACGATGTCGCCGACAGCAACCTTGTGCTGGCGACCACCGCTGCGCACGATGGCGTACACGCGGATCTCACTCTCTCGCTCGGAAACGGCACCCCCGCAGTCCAGCCACCCGGTGACACACGGACAGCCTCTTCCGACCGGGGCCCGCCGAGGGCCCGCACCCGAAAGGAAAGAGGTTTACGGGGATGTGACGTGTCACTCGACACGCCGACGGTCAAGATTACGGGGCCGCACGACAGGGGTCAAACCGGGCCCCGCGCCCCGTACGTACCATGGCCCCGCCCGCCCGGATGCCGGGCGGACGGGGCCACAGGTTCTGCGACGGGTGCCGGATCAGCCCTCGTCGGTGGCGGCCGTGACCGAGGACGGTGCCTGCTGGGCGGCGGCCGCGGTCTTCTTCGACGCCGTCTTCTTGGCCGTGGTCTTCTTGGCGGTCGTCGTCTTGGCCGCCTTCTTGGCCGTGGCCTTCTTCGCGGTCGTCGTCTTCTTGGCCGCGGTCTTCTTGGTGGCCGCCTTCTTCGCCGTCGCCTTCTTGGCCGTCTTGCGGGCCGCCGCCTTCTTGGCCGGGGCGGCCTCCTCGGCGGCCTCGGCGGCCTCGGCGGCCTCGGCGGACGGTGCGGCCTGCTCGGCCGGCTCCTCCTCCGGCCCGGCCGACGGGACGACCATGACGGCCGCCTCCTCGGACGCGGTGGGCGCGGTGGACTTGCGCACCGCCCGGCGGCGCGGACGGGCCGGGACGGCTTCCTCGGCGGCGGGCTCCGCGGCGGCCTCGGCGGGTGCCTGAGGCGCCTGCTCGGCCTGCGGGGCCGGTGCGGACGGCGCGGTCTCGGGCACCGTCAGCACGGCGGCCTCCGCACCCGCGGGCGAACCGGCCGGTGCGGACACCTTCCGGGTGGCCCGACGGCGGGTACGGCCCTTGGGCGCGGCCTCCTCGGCGGCGGGTGCCGGTGCCTCGGCGGGAGCCGTGAGGTGGCCGCCGGCGACCGCGTCCTCGACGGCGGCGGGCTCGGCCAGCACCTCGGCGGCGGACTCGCGCCGCACCGGACGCTCGACCTCCTCCTGCACCGTGACGTCCTGCGCGGTCGGGGCCTCGGCGCGCGCGGCCTCGCCCTTCCCGGCCTTCGGCGCGCCCGCCGGGGCCGACGCCCGACGGCTCGCGCGACGCCGGCCACGACCGCGCGTGGCGGCGGCCTCGGCCTCGGCGGCGCTGCTGTACAGCTCCTCGTCCGGGACGAAGTCGGGCGCCGGGAGGGCGACCGGCTCGGCGACCTCCGCGGCGACCTCGGACTCGGACTCGGTGTCCGCCTCCTGCTCCGCCGTCGGACCGGTCTCGACACCGGCCACGGCCTCGTGCTCGTGCGGCTGGTCGGCCCCGGCCCGCGCCCGCTTGCGGCGCTTGCTCCCGCCACCGCCACCACCGGCGGCGGTCGGCTGGTCGAGGTGGACGATGACACCGCGGCCGTTGCAGTGGACGCAGGTCTCCGAGAACGACTCCAGGAGACCCTGGCCGACCCGCTTGCGGGTCATCTGCACCAGACCCAGCGAGGTCACCTCGGCGACCTGGTGCTTCGTACGGTCCCGGCCCAGGCACTCAAGGAGGCGCCGCAGCACCAGGTCCCGGTTGGACTCCAGCACCATGTCGATGAAGTCGATGACGATGATGCCGCCGAGGTCGCGCAGCCGGAGCTGGCGCACGATCTCCTCGGCCGCCTCCAGGTTGTTCCTGGTGACCGTCTCCTCCAGGTTGCCGCCCTGGCCGGTGAACTTGCCGGTGTTGACGTCGACGACGATCATCGCCTCGGTCCGGTCGATCACCAGCGAACCGCCGCTGGGCAGCCAGACCTTGCGGTCCAGCGCCTTGGCGAGCTGCTCGTCGATCCGGTACGTCGCGAAGACGTCGACCTCGCTGGTCCACTTGGACAGCCGGTCGGCGAGGTCCGGCGCCACGTGGGACACGTAGCCGTGGATGGTCTGCCAGGCGTCGTCACCGCTGACGACGACCTTGGTGAAGTCCTCGTTGAAGATGTCGCGCACGACCCGGACGGTCATGTCCGGCTCGCCGTAGAGCAGCGTGGGCGCGTTGCCGCTCTTGGCCTTCTTCTGGATGTCCTCCCACTGCGCCTGGAGCCGCTCGACGTCGCGGCGCAGCTCGTCCTCGCTGGCGCCCTCGGCGGCGGTGCGCACGATGACGCCCGCGTCCTCGGGGACGATCTTCTTGAGGATGGTCTTCAGCCGGGACCGCTCGGTGTCGGGCAGCTTGCGGCTGATGCCGGTCATCGAGCCCTCGGGCACGTAGACCAGGTAGCGGCCGGGCAGCGAGACCTGACTGGTCAGGCGGGCGCCCTTGTGGCCGATCGGGTCCTTGGTGACCTGCACCAGGACCGACTGGCCGGACTTGAGGGCGGACTCGATACGCCGCGGGCCGTTCGCCATGCCCAGCGCCTCGAAGTTGACCTCACCGGCGTACAGGACGGCGTTGCGGCCCTTGCCGATGTCGATGAAGGCGGCCTCCATCGACGGCAGCACGTTCTGCACCTTGCCGAGGTAGACGTTGCCGACGTACGAGGTGGCCTGCTCCTTGTTGACGTAGTGCTCGACGAGCACGCCGTCCTCCAGGACGCCGATCTGCGTGCGCTCGCCGTGCTGGCGCACGCACATGACGCGCTCGACGGCCTCGCGGCGGGCCAGGAACTCGGCCTCGGTGATGATCGGCACGCGCCGGCGGCCCTGCTCGCGGCCCTCGCGGCGGCGCTGCTTCTTGGCCTCCAGGCGGGTCGAGCCCTTGATGGACTGCACCTCGTCGGAGGGCTCGCCCTTCTCCCGCGGCGGGCGGGGCTCGCGGACCTTGACGACGGTGCGCTCGGGGTCGTCGGTGGACGCGTCGCCGTCCCCGGAGCCGTCCCCGGCCCGGCGGCGACGGCGGCGACGACGCCGGCTGCTGCTGGAGCCGCCACCGTCACCGGCGGACTCCGCGCTCTCCTCGGCGTCCTCCTCGGCCTGCTCGGCGGTGTCAGCGGTGTCCTGGTCGGCCCGATCGGCCTGATCGGCGGCGGTCTGCTCGCTCTCGCCGTCGTTCAGGTCGCCGTCGGCGGAGTCGCCGCGGCGACGACGACGGCCGCCCCGGCGCCGGCGGCGGCGTGAGCCGGACTCCTCGGAGCCGTCGGCGTCGTCGTGGTCCTCGCCCGACTCGTCGGCGTCGGCGTCGGCGTCGGCCTCGGTGTCGGCCTCGGCGCGGATGTCGGCCTCCCGCTCGTCCCGCGCGGCGGCGGCGGGGGTCCGGTCCTCGGTGCCCTCCTCGGCGGCGCCCTT
Source organism: Streptomyces sp. NPDC058534 (assembly GCF_042717365.1). Taxonomy (NCBI): domain Bacteria; kingdom Bacillati; phylum Actinomycetota; class Actinomycetes; order Kitasatosporales; family Streptomycetaceae; genus Streptomyces; species Streptomyces sp. NPDC058534. The sequence continues at coordinate 33,803 of NZ_JBHXNW010000001.1, read as the reverse complement.
ACGGCGGCGACGGCGACGCGACCCGGCGGACTGCTCCTCGGGCTGCTCCTCTGCCGCCTCGGTGGCCTTGGCGGGCTTCGCCGGTTCGGCACCGGCCGCCTCGGCGGCGGCTTCGGCGGCGGCCCGCTCGGGCGTCTGGAACTGCGGCTCGGCGAACACGGGCGCCTGGAACACGGCGACGGCGGGCCGGGACGGGCGCTTGGGCGCGTCGGCGTCGTCGGAGGCGGCGGCGGTCTGCGCCGGCGCGGCGAAACCGGTGGCGGCCTTACGGGTGGACCGGCGGCGCGCCCGACGCGGAGCGGCGTCCTCGACGGGCTCGGCGGGCGCGGCGGCCTCGGGGGCTGCCTCACGGACGGGCTCGGGGGTGGGTTCGCTCACCTCGGCGGCGGCCTCGGCGGGCGCCTCGGCCGGGGCGGTCACGCGGCGCGTGGCACGACGGCGGGTGCGGCCCTTGGGCGCGGCGTCCTCGGCCTCCGCCCCGGCGGCGGGAGCGGGGGCGGGCTCGGCGGCCGCGACGGGGGTGGCTGTGGCGGCCTCGGTGGCGGCAGGCTCGGGGGGCGTGGTGACGCTGCGCGTGGCACGGCGGCGGCTGCGGCGCGGCGCGGGGTCCTCGGTGACCTCGCCGGCCTCGGCGACCGGCTCGGGCGCGGCGACGGGCGCCTCGGCACCGGAGGGCGCCGCGACGACGGTCTCGGCCGCCTCCGTCGACGTCAGGGGTCCGGCGGGCGCGGAGGCGCGGCGGACCGCACGGCGCCGCGGCCGGGCGGGGGCGGCCTCGGGGGCCGGGGCGGCGGCCTGTGCGGTCTCCGTCCCTTCGGTCTCTTCGGTCTCTTCCGCCTCGTCGGTCGCGGCGGTCACCGCGGCGGGCGCGACCGTCTCGGCCGGCGCGTCGGAGCCGCCGGACGGCGGACCCGCGGGGCGGGAAGCGGCCCTGCGCCGACGACGCGGCGGCAGGGTGTCGCTCGGGGTGTTCGACTCGGAGTCGGTCGAGGTGGTCGACGACTCGGTGGGTTCGGTCGGTTCGAGCATGCGGGGGTTTCTCCCGTCAGGCTCCCGGGCGCCGCGCCTGGTCCGGCATCGATCTGATCGACCGCCGGTGACGTCCGCGGCTCGCGCGATGCGCGGTCGCCGCCGTCCGGGGCGCGGGCGCCGCTCGGAAGCTCTCCGTGTCTTGTCTCACCGGTTCCGCACCCCTTGTCGGGTACGGCCTGGCGAAAGTCTTGTGGTCGGTGCGCTGCCCGACCCAGGTGGCTCCCGAGTTCGAGGGCGACGCTACGACGTCCGTCCCTACGCGGAACCTTCCCTACGCGGGCGCCTTCGCGGCGGCGGAAGCGGCGGCCGGTTGCGGCTCGGGCGCTTCTGCCTCGCGGTCGGGCGCGAGCGGGTCGGTCACCGCACCGGTCTCTTCATCGAACAGCCCCTGCGCCAGCCTGGTCACCGCTGCGGGGACCGGCGGCGCCAGGTCGGCCACGGCGCGAAGACCGGACAGGACGTCGTCGGGTCGTACGGCAGGCGTCACGTGCCGAACAACCAGCCGCAGTATCGCACAGGGCTGGTCGGTCGGCCTATCAGCCGGTGAACCGTGCCTGGTGGCACTCTCCAGGCTCGCGACCGCGGAGCGGGCGTCGAAGGTACGGACGCCGTTCTTGGTCCGGCGCTGGACCTCCACGGCCGGGGCCGAGTTGAAGGCCGTCACGGCGCGCTCGGCGTCCGCGGGCTCCACCCCGTCCAGCCGCAGCTCCCACACCGATGCCGTCAGCCGGTCGGCGAGCCCGGAGGTCCGGGCCTCGACCGCGTCGACGACGTCGAGCCCGGCGGGCAGCGACGCGTCGAGAACCACCCTGAGCTGCTCCGGGTCACGCGCCGTGGTGAGCGCGATCTCCAGATACTCCGCCTCACTGCCCGTGCCGGTGGGTGCGGCATTGGCGTACGACACCTTCGGGTGGGGCGTGAACCCCGCCGAGTACGCCATGGGCACCTCGGCGCGGCGCAGCGCGCGCTCGAAGGCACGCTGGAAGTCACGGTGGCTGGTGAACCGGAGGCGGCCGCGCTTGGTGTAGCGCAGTCGGATGCGCTGCACCGCGGGTACGGGCGGCGGGCCTTCGGGCTGTCGCTTGCCCAGTGTCGTTCAGTCCTTCGTGAGAGCGGTCGTACTACTACCAAGAGTACGTGCCTCGGCGACGGATGGTTCCCGGCGGTCGACCGGCCACGGCTTGGCCGGCGCCCCGAAGAGCGCGCGGCGTATGTCGGCGCGGGTCTGCCGCACGGTGAGCCGGGCGGCGGCGAGGGCCTGCCGGGTGGCCCGCCCGGCGGCGCGTCCGGCGTCGGCGAGGGGCCGCAGGACGGTGTCCCGCACGGCGTGCCCCAGCGGGGTGAGCACGCTCCGGTACGCCCAGCGGGCCGGTTCGGCCACGATCCACCGCCAGAGGGTGCCGAGGAACCGCCCGAGGGCGCGCGAGACGTACCCCGCGACGAGATCCGCTCGGTCGCCGTCGTCGCCGTCCCCGAGCGCGGCCACCAGCGCGATGACGACGATGACAACCACCGCGGCCAAGGCGCCGGCGCATCCCCACAGACAGCCACGGCTCCGCCGTCGTGCGGGCGGCGGCCCAGGAGGGGGAGCATCGGCCCGGCTCCCCCACTGCGGGCCACTCGCCGGAGATCCTTCCGCAGGCGGCTCATTCGATGGCATGTCCGCCTCCTCCGTAGCGAATATCGCCACGTCAGGAAGTGGGACGGCCTTCCGCGAGCCGAGGGAGCCACTCGGGCATCAGTGAGCGTGTCCGCTGGGCTCGGGCGTCTTGACCGTCAGCGGCAGCAGTTTCTTGCCGGTCGGGCCGACGGGCGGGACTGCGTCCAGCAGCGGTAGGAGCTGGGTGACGTCGTTGCGATTGCCGCCGGTGAGGATGACCGCGAGCGGGGTGCCGTGGCCGTCGGTGATCAGGTGGTGTTTCGAGCCGGCCCTGCCCCGGTCGACCGGCGACGGGCCGGTGTGGATCGCCCTTTATGGCCCGCACGTGGCTGCTGTCCACCACCGCCCGTGACCAGTCCAGCTTCGCGGCGGCGTTGAGCTCGGCAAGCAGTGCTTCGTGCAGTTGTTGCCACACTCCGGCGTCGTTCCAGTCCCGCTACCGGCGCCAGCAAGTCATGCCGGAGCCGAAGCTCAGCTCTTTGGGCAGACGTTCCCAGGAGATGTCGTTGAACAGCACGAACAGGATCCCGCACAGCACCTGCCGATCCGGCAACGCCCTGCGTCCCGGGTACCGAAACCGCCGCTCCTTGCCGGGCAGCAACGGTTCAATCCTCGCCCACAGTCCGTCCGACACGACCCACGGCGACGATCCCATGCCCTGGCGAACGCTCAACTCGCCGCAAGGGCACGGCCATCAGCGTCGATCTACCTGCCATCCATCTACGGTCGCACCCCCATCAGCCCGGAGGCGTAGCTGAGTTCAATCTGCGGAGCGATCCGCCGCGCCCCTCGTGACTGCGATCGTCATAAGCGAACGGGTCAGCCAGCCTGCCGAAACCGAGGACCATACATGCCGCCCCTCGCACACGCCGAAGACTCCGTTGCGGCTCGGACCGGTCGGCTTCGCGCCGCCTGGCGCACCGCCCACGAACCCGTCGCCGGTGTGTCCCGACGCCTGCAACTCACCGCATACGCGGTGCCCCTCGTGGTCCTGCCATCGAGCCTGTGGCGCCTCCCGGCGGCGTTCGACGACGGGATCAGCCCCGGGGAGCGGATGTATATCCCTTCCCTGTCGATCGTCTCCGAACTTCTCGCCTTCACCGCGGTGGGGCTGATCGCCCGCTGGGGTGAGGTGTTCCCGCGCTGGGTCCCCGGCCTTCGTGGCCGCCGGGTCCCGACGAAAGCCGCGATCATCCCGGCCGCCATCGGAGCCACGGTCCTCACGCTCATGTTCACCATCCTGGCCCTCGTCAACGAGATCCAGGGCACCACGATCCGAGGCGACGACCTGCCTGACGACTTCCCCGGAGAGGCCGGCGGCTGGGAAGCCGCCTGGTTCTACATCTGCTACACACCATTGATCCTTTGGGGACCGCTCCTGGCCGTGCTGACCTTCGCGTACAGCAAGCGCCGCCGCAGAACCGACACGCCTGCCGCGGCATGAGCGTCGAGCAGCTCTAAGAGGCCGAAGACCTTCAGACCCACTCCACCTCAGAACTGATGCCCTGCGTCCCTTTGCGCGGCGGCAGCGGTGTTCTCGTCGCCACCTGAGCGGGCAGCCACCGCAGCTTCAAGGCTCCGAGTACGCCGAGCGTTGCGGCCATCTCCTGTTCTGTGACATCCGCCACAGAATCGGCGATGCACCGCAACGACTCAATGTCGTCAGCCCTCCCCCGGTTCCTCATCGTTTCAGCTGGTCGAAGCGTCGTTCTTGACGGTCAGAGGCAGCAGCTTCTTGCCCGTCGGGCCCGTTTGTGGCCATGTGTCGAACTGGGGGCAGACCCCGCAGTCGAAGCACGGTGTCCAGCGGCAGTCGTCGACCTCGGTCTCGTCGAGGGCGTCCTGCCAGTCCTCCCAGAGCCATTCCTTGTCGAGGCCGGAGTCGAGGTGGTCCCAGGGGAGGACCTCCTCGTAGCCGCGCTCGCGGGTGGTGTACCAGTCGACGTCGACGTCGGTGGGCGCCAGGGCCTTGTCGGCGCAGGCCATCCAGCGGTCGTACGAGAAGTGCTCGCGCCAGCCGTCGAAGCGGCCGCCGTCGTCGTAGACCGCGCGGATGACGGCGCCGAGGCGGCGGTCGCCGCGGGAGAGGAGGCCCTCGACGATGCCGGGCTTGCCGTCGTGGTAGCGGAAGCCGATGGAGCGGCCGTACTTCTTGTCGCCGCGGATCTTGTCGCGCAGCTTCTGCAGGCGGGCGTCGGTCTCCTCGGAGGAGAGTTGCGGCGCCCACTGGAAGGGGGTGTGCGGCTTGGGGACGAAGCCGCCGATGGAGACCGTGCAGCGGATGTCGCCCGCGCCGGAGACCTCGCGGCCCTTGGCGATGACCCTGGTCGCCATGTCGGCGATCTGGAGGACGTCGTCGTCGGTCTCGGTGGGCAGGCCGCACATGAAGTACAGCTTCACCTGGCGCCAGCCGTTGCCATAGGCCGTCGCGACGGTACGGATCAGGTCCTCTTCCGAGACCATCTTGTTGATGACCTTGCGGATGCGCTCGGAGCCGCCCTCGGGGGCGAAGGTCAGGCCGGACCGGCGGCCGTTGCGGGTCAGCTCGTTGGCCAGGTCGATGTTGAAGGCGTCGACGCGGGTGGAGGGGAGGGACAGGCCGATCTTGTCCTCCGTGTACCGGTCCGCGAGGCCCTTGGCGACGTCGGCGATCTCGGTGTGGTCCGCGGAGGAGAGGGAGAGGAGACCGACCTCCTCGAAGCCCGTTGCCTTCAGGCCCTTGTCGACCATCTCGCCGATGCCGGTGATGGAGCGCTCGCGCACCGGGCGGGTGATCATGCCGGCCTGGCAGAAGCGGCAGCCGCGGGTGCAGCCGCGGAAGATCTCCACGGACATCCGCTCGTGGACCGTCTCGGCGAGCGGGACGAGGGGCTGCTTGGGGTAGGGCCACTCGTCGAGGTCCATCACCGTGTGCTTGGAGACGCGCCACGGGACGGTCGAGCGGTTCGGTACGACGCGGGCGATGCGGCCGTCGGGGAGGTACTCGACGTCGTAGAAGCCGGGGACGTAGACCCCGCCGGTCTTCGCCAGGCGCAGGAGGAGTTCCTCGCGGCCTCCCGGGCGGCCCTCGGCCTTCCAGGCGCGGATGATCGCGGTGATCTCCAGGACGGCCTGCTCACCGTCGCCGATGACGGCGCAGTCGATGAAGTCGGCGATCGGCTCGGGGTTGAAGGCCGCGTGTCCGCCGGCCAGGACGATCGGGTCGTCGATGCCGCGGTCCGCCGCCTCCAGCGGGATGCCCGCCAGGTCCAGGGCCGTGAGCATGTTCGTGTAGCCCAGCTCCGTGGAGAAGGAGAGGCCGAAGACGTCGAAGGCGCCGACCGGGCGGTGGCTGTCGACGGTGAACTGCGGGACGGAGTGCTCCCGCATCAGCGCCTCCAGGTCCGGCCAGACGCTGTAGGTGCGCTCGGCGAGGACGCCCTGCTGTTCGTTGAGTACCTCGTAGAGGATCATGACGCCCTGGTTGGGCAGTCCGACCTCGTAGGCGTCGGGGTACATCAGGGACCAGCGGACGTCGCAGGATTCCCAGTCCTTGACCGTGGAGTTGAGCTCTCCGCCGACATACTGGATCGGCTTCTGCACATGCGGGAGCAGAGCTTCGAGCTGCGGAAACACGGACTTCACAGACTCGGCGGCTTCGGCAGGCATCTCACGGAACCTTCGTGTGCTGACAAGGGGGACCATCCAGCCTAACCCGGCGAAGACGGTCCCCCGTACCGACCAGGGGCCCGGGCTCAGGCGGACATCGGTCTCTGCACCGTGATCGACTGGAGCAGCCCGACCGCCATCCACACGGCGAACATGGAAGAGCCGCCGTAGGAGACGAAGGGCAGCGGCAGACCGGTGACCGGCATGATGCCGAGGGTCATGCCGATGTTCTCGAAGGTCTGGAAGGCGAACCAGGCGACGACCCCGGCGGCGACGACCGTGCCGTACAGGTCGGGGGTGCCGCGGGCGATCTTGCACGCGCGCCAGAGGATGACGCCGAGCAGGGCGATGATGAGACCGGCGCCGAGGAAGCCCAGTTCCTCGCCGGCGACCGTGAAGACGAAGTCGGTCTGCTGTTCCGGTACGAACCTGCCGGTGGTCTGCGAGCCCTCGAAGAGGCCGGAGCCGGTCAGTCCGCCGGAGCCGATCGCGATGCGCGCCTGGTTGGTGTTGTAACCGACGCCGGCGGGGTCGAGGGCCGGGTTGGCGAAGGCGGCGAAGCGGGCGATCTGGTAGTCGTCGAGGACGCCGAGCTGCCACACGGCGAGCGCCCCGGCCGTGCCGGCGCCGAGCAGCCCGAAGACCCAGCGGTTGCTGGACCCGGAGGCGAGCAGGACGCCCAGCACGATGATGACCATGACCATGACCGACCCGAGGTCGGGCATGAGCATCACGATCAGCATGGGCACGGTGGCCAGGCCCAGGGCCTGGAGCACGGTCCGGTGGTCCGGGTGCTGCCGGTCCCCCGCGTCGACGCGTGCGGCCAGCAGCATCGCCATGCCGAGGATGATCGTGAGTTTCACGAACTCCGAGGGCTGGAGGGAGAAGCCGCCGGGGAGCTTGATCCAGGAGTGGGCGCCGTTGATGGTCGAGCCGAGCGGGGTGAGCACCAGCAGGATCAGGAAGACGGAGGCGCCGTACAGGACCGGCACGACGGTGCGCAGGGCGCGGTGGCCGAGCCAGACGATGCCGACCATCAGGGCGAGCCCGATGCCCGTGTTCAGGAGGTGACGGGTCAGGAAGTAGTACGGGTCGCCCTGGTTGAGTTCGGTGCGGTTGCGGGTCGCGGAGTAGACGAGCAGCGAGCCCAGCAGTGACAGCGCGACGGCGGCCAGCAGTATCGGCCAGTCGAGCCGCCGGGCCATGGAGTCCCGGGCGAAGAGCCGGGTCCAGCCGGCCTTCTCGGGGCCGTACCCGGAGACCTGGAAGCTGTTGGCGCCGGTCATGCGCGGGCCCTCCGGCTTCCGTGTCCGCCGCCGGTGCCGCGCCTGCCCGGGCCGCCGCGCCGTCGGCGGCGCCTGGTGTCGCGGTTCTCGGTGTTCTGGTTGGGCGGGGTGGCGCCCTGCTCCTGGCCGTCGACGGGGGCGTACTCCTCCTCGGGGGAGGCCTTCTCGTCGGGCTGGAGGTCCTTGACGACGTCCTTGGGGATCTTCGGCGCGGGGATGGTCCCGTCGGCCTTGACCGTCGGGAGCTTCGCCTGCGGCTGGGGCAGCAGCGCCTTCTTCTTGTCGATGTCGCCGTCGTCCGAGACGCCGTACAGGGCGTCGTAGATGTTGCGGACGGCGGGACCGGAGGCGCCGGAGCCCGTACCACCCTGGGAGATCGTCATGACGATCGAGTAGTCCTCGGTGTACGTCGCGAACCAGGACGTGGTCTGCTTGCCGTAGACCTCGGCGGTACCGGTCTTGGCGTGCATCGGGATCTTGTCCTGCGGCCATCCGACCTGTGCGAACCGCCAGGCGGCGGTGCCGCGGCTGGCGACGCCGGCGAGGGCCTCGTCCATCTTGGCCAGGTTGGTCTTGCTTATCGGCAGCTTGCCGTGCGCCTCGGGCTCGATCGCGCTGACCTGCTTGCCGTCGGGGCTGACGACCGCTTTGCCGATACTCGGGTCGTAGAGGGTGCCGCCGTTGGAGATGGCCGCGTAGATGGTGGCCATCTGGATGGGGGTGACGAGGGTGTCGCCCTGGCCGATGGAGTAGTTGATGGAGTCACCGGCGCGCATCTTGTTGCCTTCGAGGCAGTTCTCGTACGCGATCTTCTCGACGTAGGAGCCGTCCTTCTTGCCGGACTTGCACCAGGCGTCCTTGTTGGCCTCCCAGTAGTCCTGCTTCCACTGGCGGTCGGGGACGCGGCCGGTGACCTCGTTGGGGAGGTCGATGCCGGTTTCCTCGCCGAGGCCGAACTGGTGGGCGGCCTTGTAGAAGAAGTCGTTGGGGTCCTTGGGCTTCATGCCGCCGTCCTTCTTCCACTCCTGGTGGGCCAGGCGGTAGAAGACGGTGTCGCAGGACAGCTCCAGGGCGCGGCCGAGGCTGATCGGGCCGTAGCTGGCGGACTCGAAGTTCTTGAAGACCTGGCCGCCGACGTTGTAGGCGCTGGAGCAGTCGTACCTGCCGTCGAAGTCGTAGCCGGCGTTCACGGCGGCGGCCGAGGAGACCACCTTGAAGATGGAGCCGGGGGCCGCCTGGCCCTGGGTGGCGCGGTTGAGCAGCGGGTAGTTGGATTCCTTGCCGGTGAGCTTCTTGTAGTCCTTGGGGGAGATGCCGCCGACCCAGGCGTTCGGGTCGTAGTCGGGGTTGGAGGCCATGGCGACGACACGGCCGGTCTTGGCCTCCATCACCACGACGGCGCCGGCGTCGGCCTCGTAGAGCCGGTTGGTGTTGCGGTCCATCTGCTTGCGGGCGACCTTCATCGCCTCGTTCAGCTCGTACTCGGCGACCCGCTGGACGCGGGCGTCGATGCTGGTGACGAGGTTGGAGCCGGGGGTGCCCGGGTCGGACTCGGCCTCGCCGATGACGCGGCCGAGGTTGTCGACCTCGTAGCGGGTGACGCCGGCCTTGCCGCGGAGCGCCTTGTCGTACTGGCGTTCCAGGCCGGAGCGGCCGACCTGGTCGGAGCGCAGGAAGGGCGAGTCGGTGTCCTGGGCCTTCTGCAGTTCCTCGTCGGTGACCGGCGAGAGGTAGCCGAGGACCTGGGCGGTGTTGGACTTGCCGGGGGCGGCGTAGCGGCGTACGGCCATGGGCTCGGCGGTGATGCCGGGGAAGTCCTCGGCGCGCTCGCGGATCTGCAGGGCCTGCTTGACGGTGGCCTCGTCGGTGACCGGGATCGGCTGGTAGGGCGAGCCGTTCCAGCAGGGCTGCGGGGTCTCGGCGTCGCACAGCCGGACCTTGTCGATGACGTCCTGGGGCTTCATGCCGAGGACGCCGGCGAGCTTGGTGAGGACGGCCTTGCCGTCGTCCTTCATCTTCAGCAGGTCGGTGCGGGAGGCGGAGACCACGAGCCGGGTCTCGTTGTCGGCGAGTGCCACGCCGCGGGCGTCCAGGATCGAGCCGCGGGTGGCGGGCTGGACGACCTGCTGGACGTGGTTTCCGGACGCCTCCTCGGCGTACTCGTCGCCCTGGCGGATCTGGAGGTACCAGAGCCGGCCGCCGAGGGTGGCGAGGAGGGAGAGGACGAGGATCTGGATGACGACGAGCCGGGTCTGGACGCGGGTGCTGCGGCCGGTCTCCGGAATGTTAGTCATGGGCGCAGCCCATTCGGTTGAGGGTGGTGGTGGGCGACGGGTGGGCGTTGGTCACTTCTGGCGCCCTCTCGCGATGTGCTGGTTCCCTGTCTGCTGGCGCGTCGTCACAGCCGCTTGACCCCCTTGATGCGTCCGGCCCGGGCCACGCGTGCCCGCGCGGTCTTCATCCGCAGCCCGCCGCGCTGTCTGCCGATGCGCAGGCCGGTGCCGCCGGAGAGCCAGCCGGAGGAGATGTCGGGGCTCTGGGCGGCGGCGTTGGTGTCGGCCAGCGGGTCGTTCTCGGCGCGCCGGGCGAGCGCCATGATGCCGGGGACGACGAAGGGCGCGAGCAGCAGGTCGTACAGGGCGGCCGTGAACAGCAGGCTGGGCAGGCCGACATGGCGGGCGGCGGTGTCGCCGACCAGGGCGCCGACGCCGGCGTAGAGCAGGGTGGTGCCGACGGCGGCGGCGACGACCACGACCATGGGGCCGGTGGCCGACCTGAGCCGGCCGTTGTCCGGTTTGGCGAGTCCGGCGAGGTAGCCGATGACGCAGAGCACCAGGGCGTAGCGGCCGGCCGCGTGGTCGGCGGGCGGGGCGAGGTCGGCGAGGAGTCCGGCGCCGAAGCCGACGAGGGCGCCGCCGACATGGCCGTAGACCAGGGCGAGGCCGAGGACGGTGAGCAGCAGCAGGTCGGGGACGGCGCCGGGCAGGTGGAGGCGGGCGAGAACGCTGACCTGGAGCACCAGGGCGACGACGACCAGGGCGACGGACAGCAGGATCCGGTTGACGCGCATGGGGTGAGAACTCCTACTGCTCGGTCTGCTCGTTCTGCTCTGTCTGGTCGTTCTGCTGTGACTGCTGGTCCTGTTGCGACTGCTCGTCCTGTTGCGACTGCTGGTCCTGTTGCGACTGCTCGTCCTGTTGCGACTGCTCGTCCTGGCCGTTCTGCGTCTGGCCCTCGGGGTCGGCCCCGGCGGACGGGGTCGCGGTGACCGTCACGGTCGGGGTGGGCTTCGGCTTCGACTTCTCCGGGAGCACCGTGTCCCGCGGGTCCTTCTGCGGGGCCTGGACGACGACGCCGATGATGTCGAGCTTGGTGAAGCTGACGAACGGCGTGACTTCGAGGATGCGGGTGAGGTCGCCGCCGTTGGGGTCGACGCGGGAGACGGTGCCGACGGGTACGCCGGGCACGAACGGCCGGTCGGCCTGGGAGCCGAAGGTGACCAGCCGGTCGCCCTTCTTGACGTCGGCCTTGCCGTTGAGGAGCTCGACCCGCAGCGGGCGGCTGCCCTGGCCGGCGGCGAAGCCGAGTTCGTCGCCGGACTCCATCCGGGTGCCGACGGTGAAGTCCGGGTCGTTGGCGAGCAGTACGGTGGCGGTGTTCGGGCCGACGGTGGTGACGCGTCCGACGAGGCCGTCGCCGTTGAGGACGGTCATGTCGCGCTTGATGCCGTCATTGGCACCGATGTCGATGGTGATGGTCCACGAGAAGCCCTGGGCGGCTCCTATGGCGATGACCTGGGCACCCTTGATCCCGTACTGACCGGCGCCGGCCAGCCCGAGCATCTTGTCGAACTGCTTGAGCCGGCTGCGGCCGCGCTCGTCGCTTCCGAGTTTCGCCTTCAGGGCCGCGTTCTGCGTCTCCAGCTCGGCGAGGCGGTCGTGCCGGTCGCCGGAGTCGCGGATCGCGGAGACCGCGTTGCCGACCGGGTCGACCGCGGACGACACCCCGTTCTCGATCGGGCCGAAGACGGTGGCCGCGGCCTGCCGGGCACCGTCGACCGGCGAGTCCTCCCCACCGCGGATGTCCACCGTGATCAGCGCGAACGCGACGGCGATCAGCAGTACCAGGAGCAGCCGGCTCTCTTTCGTGTCCCTCACGTGCGGCGGCCGTGCCTTCCTCGTCGAAATTCGGGAATCTCGGAATTTACGTTGCTGTGTTCAGGAATTCAGGTGATTCGGCACTTCGCGGTACGTGCGGTGCATCGTGCGCTTCAGGTACGTCCGGTACTGGAACCCTCTATATCAACGATCCGCCGCACGAGAGGAGATCGTCTCGTACGGCGGAACCGAAGTGTTACGTCATCTGCGGGGCGAGGCGTCCAGCACCTGCTGGAGCGCCTCGAACTCCTCGACGCACTTGCCGGAGCCGAGCGCCACGCTGTCCAGCGGGTCCTCGGCGATGTGGATCGGCATTCCGGTCTCCCGGCGCAGCCGCTCGTCGAGCCCGCGCAGCAGCGCGCCGCCGCCGGTCAGGACGATGCCCCGGTCCATGATGTCGCCGGACAGCTCCGGCGGACACTTGTCGAGGGTCGTCTTGACGGCGTCGACGATCGCGTTGACCGGCTCCTCGATCGCCTTGCGCACTTCGGCGGCGGAGATGACGACGGTCTTGGGCAGGCCGGAGACCAGGTCCCGGCCGCGGATTTCGGTGTGCTCGTCGGAGTCGAGGTCGTACGCGGAACCGATCGTGATCTTGATCTGTTCGGACGTGCGCTCACCCAGCAGAAGGCTGTACTCCTTCTTCACGTGCTGGATGATCGCGTTGTCCAGCTCGTCACCCGCGACGCGGATGGACTGGGCCGTGACGATGCCGCCGAGCGAGATGACCGCGACCTCCGTGGTGCCGCCGCCGATGTCCACCACCATGTTGCCCGTGGCCTCGTGGACCGGCAGGCCGGAGCCGATGGCCGCGGCCATGGGCTCCTCGATGATGTGCACCTGCCGGGCGCCGGCCTGGGACGACGCCTCGATGACGGCGCGGCGCTCGACGCCCGTGATGCCCGAGGGCACACAGACGACGACCCGCGGACGAGCCAGATACCGCCGCTTGTGGATCTTCAGGATGAAGTAGCGGAGCATCCGCTCGGTGATCTCGAAGTCGGCGATGACGCCGTCCTTCAGCGGACGCACGGCAACGATGTTGCCGGGCGTGCGCCCGATCATCTTCTTCGCTTCGGCGCCGACCGCGAGGATGCCACCGGTGTTGGTGTTGATCGCGACGACGGACGGCTCGTTGAGTACGATCCCGCGACCCCTGACGTACACCAGCGTGTTGGCGGTCCCGAGGTCGACAGCCATGTCACGGCCGATGAACGACATTGAGTTCCCCATCAGGATTCGACTGGCCTTCCCAGGAGCTTTTGAGGGCTTTTCAGGTAGGCGAAGTGGGTGCAGTGACGCGTGGAGGCTTCTATCGTAGACGCGCTTTCGCGAACACTGCGCGAGGGTCTTCGCCATTGTCAGCAGATGGCGCACCGCCTCGCTTGTGGAGACGGGCCAACGGTGGGATCCGTTCCCCCGATCAGGCGCGCATATGCCATAGGGCGGCCGCTTTTGACGCGACCGCCCCCTGCTCCGCCTGGGCCGTTCGACTGACGTGCTGTCAGAAAAAGGGTGTCCGGCGGTCCCGGAGAGGACTCAGACCCGGCCCGGGAAGAAGATCTTCAGCTCGCGCTCGGCGGACTCCTCGGAGTCGGAGGCGTGGATCAGGTTCTCCCGGACGATGACACCGAAGTCACCGCGGATGGAGCCGGGGGCGGCGGCGATCGGGTCGGTGGGGCCGGCCAGCGCGCGCACGCCCTCGATGACCCGCTCGCCCTCGACGACCAGGGCGACGACCGGGCCGGACGCCATGAACGCGACCAGCGGCTCGTAGAAGGGCTTGCCCTTGTGCTCGCCGTAGTGCTGCTCCAGGGTCTCGGCGTCCAGGGTGCGCAGTTCCAGCGCGGTGATCTGCCAGCCGGCCTTGCGCTCGATACGGCTGATGATCTCGCCGGTCAGGCCACGACGGACGGCGTCGGGCTTGAGGAGGACGAGGCTGCGCTGCGTCACGAGGGGCTCCCTTGGAGGTGTGCGGTTGTGCGGGTGATGACTGAGGTTACCGGGCGTGTCGCCGCGCCGGTCACGCAGCGTCAGGTGGCTCCCGGGGCGCCCGCACGGGCGATGCCCCGGAGGCCCGCTCAGGCTGCGTCGGGCGCGGCGGCCTCGGCCTGGGCGGCGAATCTCGCCTTGGCCTCGTCGATCTTCCGCCCGTAGTGCACGGAGGCCCACCACAGGGCGGCGAAGACCGCCCCCAGGAAGAACATCGTCGGCACGACGAAGCCGGAGGCGATCAGGGCGATCTGGAGCGCCCAGCCGAGGGCGACGCCGCCCGGCCGGGTCACCGCTCCGCACAGCGCCACGCACAGGAACATGGCGATGCCGCTGACCGTCCACACCGTCCCCGTGGACAGGTCCGGGTCCTTCATGGCGACCAGGCCGGCGAAGCCGATCACGAAGACCTCGCCGATCAGAGTGGAAGCACAGAGCGTACGCACGGTTTCTCAGCCCCTCCCCAGGAGCAGTCGGGCCTCGCCGACGGTGATGACGGAACCGGTGACGAGGACACCGCCGCCCGCGAACTCGCCCTCCTCCTCGGCCAGCGTGATCGCGGCCTCCAGGGCGTCCGGCAGCCGCGGCTCGACCTGGACGCGGTCCTCGCCGAACACCTCGACGGCGATCCCGGCCAGCTCGTCGGCGTCCATCGCGCGGTGGCTGGAGTTCTGGGTGACGACGATCTCGGCGAAGACCGGCTCGAAGGCCTCCAGGAAGCCCCGTACGTTCTTGTCGCCGCTCGCGCCGACCACGCCGATGAGCCGGCTGAACTCGAACGCCTCCCCGACGGCCTCCGCGGTGACCCTGGCGCCGGCCGGATTGTGCGCGGCGTCGAGGACCACGGTCGGCGAGCGCCGCACCACCTCCATCCGCCCGGGCGAGGCGACGGCGGCGAACGCCTTGCGGACGGTGTCGACGGCCAGCGGCTCGGGACGCTGCGCGCCGACGCCGAAGAACGCCTCGACGGCGGCCAGCGCGACGGCGGCGTTGTGCGCCTGGTGGGCGCCGTGCAGCGGCAGGTAGACCTCGGGGTACTCGCCGCCGAGACCGCGCAGGGTCATCAGCTGCCCGCCGACGGCGACCTGCCGGGAGACGACGCCGAACTCCAGCCCCTCGCGCGCGACGGTGGCGTTGACGTCCACGGCCTTCTTCAGCAGCACCTGCGCCGCGTCCACCGGCTGCTGGGCCAGGATCACGGTGGCGTCCTGCTTGACGATGCCGGCCTTCTCGGTCGCGATCTCGCCGGGCGTCTCGCCCAGGCGGTCGGTGTGGTCCAGGTCGATGGGGGTGACCACGGCGACGTCCCCGTCGATGACGTTGGTCGCGTCCCAGGAGCCGCCCATCCCGACCTCGACGACGGCGACGTCCACGGGCGCGTCGGCGAACGCGGCGTACGCCATGCCGGTCAGCACCTCGAAGAAGGAGAGCCGGTACTCCTGCTGCGCGTCGACCATCTCGACGTACGGCTTGATGTCCTCGTACGTCTCGACGAACCGCTCGGCGGAGATCGCGGCGCCGTCCAGGCTGATCCGCTCGGTGACCGACTGCACGTGCGGCGAGGTGTAGCGCCCGGTGCGCAGCTCGAAGGCGCCGAGCAGGGCCTCGATCATGCGGGCGGTGGAGGTCTTGCCGTTCGTCCCCGTGATGTGGATGGAGGGGTACGAGCGCTGCGGGTCGCCCAGTACGTCCATCAGCGCGGCGATCCGGGCGACGGACGGCTCCAGCTTGGTCTCGCCCCAGCGGGTCGCGAGCTCCGCCTCGACCTCGCGCAGGGCCTTGTCCACCTCGGGGTCCTCGGGACGCCCCGGTACGTCGGCCTGCGGGGGGCCGCCCTGGGTGCGCAGGGTGCGGCTGCCGGCCTCGATGACGGCGAGGTCGGGGTCGCGGGTGGTCTCCGCGTCGATGATCTCTTCGAAGGGGTCGGTGGGGTCAGCGGGGTCGGGCTGGTCGTTCTCGCCGGGGTTGTCACTCACGGGTCCCAGTCTACGGAGGTCGCCGACGGTGGGGTGGTTGAGGTCCCGTGGCGTGTGCCGGCCCGTCGTGGCTTGTCGCGCCCACGCGGCGGAGCCGCAAATCGATACAGCCCCGCGCCCCTTAAGGGGCGTGAAGGCTCCCGGCGCCTGCGAGGGTGCCGGGAGCCTTCATTGACGTATGGCGTTACGCCTGCGGCAGCTTTTCCAGTTGGGTCTGGATTCGGGTGATGTCCTCGTCGGCCTTGGTCAGGCGGCCTCGGATTTTGTCCACCACGTTGTCCGGGGCCTTGGCGAGGAACGCCTCGTTGCCGAGTTTGGCGTTGGCCTGGGCCTTCTCCTTCTCGGCGGCGGCGAGGTCCTTCGCGAGCCGCTTGCGCTCGGCCGCGAAGTCGATCACGCCGGAGAGGTCGAGGGCGACCTCGACGCCCGCGACCGGGAGTGTGGCCGTCGCCGTGAAGGCGTCGCCCTCCGGCTGGAGGCGGAGCAGCTGGCGGACGGCCGCCTCGTGGGCCGCGAGGGGGCTGCCCGCGAGCGTCAGCCGGGCGGGGACCCGCTGGCCGGGCTGGAGGCCCTGGTCGGCGCGGAAGCGGCGGACCTCGGTGATCACCGACTGGACGGTCTCGATCTCCCGCTCGGCGTCCGCGTCCCGGAAGCCGCCCGGGGCGTCAGCCCCAGGAACAAACACAGTGGACGGCCAGGAGGCGATCACGACCGACTCACCACCGGTGAGGGTGGTCCACAGGGTCTCCGTGACGAAGGGGACGACCGGGTGCAGCAGCCGCAGCGTGACGTCCAGGACCTCGCCGAGGACGCGCTTGCTGACCTCGGCCGCCTCGCCGCCCGCCTGGAACGTCGTCTTGGACAGCTCGACGTACCAGTCGAAGACCTCGTCCCAGGCGAAGTGGAACAGGGCGTCGGACAACTTCGCGAACTGGTAGTCCTCGTAGTACGCGTCGACCTCGGCGACGACCGTGTTGAGGCGGGAGAGGATCCACCGGTCGGTCGAGGACATGGCGGACGCGTCCGGCAGCGGGCCGTCCACCGTCGCGCCGTTCATCAGCGCGAAGCGGGTGGCGTTCCAGATCTTGTTGGCGAAGTTCCGGGAGCCCTGGACCCAGTCCTCGCCGATCGGGACGTCGGTGCCCGGGTTGGCGCCGCGCGCGAGGGTGAACCTCAAGGCATCCGAGCCGTACTTGTCCATCCAGTCCAGCGGGTTGACGACGTTCCCGAAGGACTTGGACATCTTCTTGCCGTTCTGGTCACGGACCATGCCGTGCAGGGCGATGGTGTGGAACGGCGGGGTGCCGTCCATCGCGTAGAGGCCGAACATCATCATCCGGGCGACCCAGAAGAAGAGGATGTCGTAGCCGGTGACCAGGACGGAGTTCGGGTAGAACTTCGCGAGCGACTCGGTCTGTTCGGGCCAGCCGAGCGTGGAGAACGGCCACAGGCCGGACGAGAACCAGGTGTCGAGGACGTCGGAGTCCTGACGCCAGCCCTCGCCGCTGGGCGGCTCCTCGTCGGGACCGACGCAGACGACCTCGCCGTTCGGCCCGTACCAGACGGGGATGCGGTGGCCCCACCACAGCTGGCGCGAGATGCACCAGTCGTGGAGGTTGTCGACCCAGTCGAAGTACCGCTTCTCCATCTCCTGCGGATGGATCTTGACCTTGCCGTCGCGGACCGCGTCGCCGGCCGCCTTGGCCAGCGGGCCGACCTTGACCCACCACTGCATGGACAGGCGCGGCTCGATGGTGGTCTTGCAGCGCGAGCAGTGGCCGACGCTGTGGACGTAGGGGCGCTTCTCGGCGACGATCCGGCCCTCGGCGCGCAGCGCGGCGACGATGGTGGAGCGGGCCTCAAGACGGTCCAGGCCCTGGAAGGGGCCGTGGGCGGTGATGACGGCGTGCTCGTCCATGACCGCGATGGCGGGCAGGTCGTGGCGCCGGCCGATCTCGAAGTCGTTGGGGTCGTGGGCGGGCGTCACCTTGACGGCGCCGGTGCCGAACTCGGGGTCGACGTGCTCGTCGGCGACGACGGGGATCGAGCGGTCGGTGAGCGGCAGCTTGATGAGCTTGCCGATCAGGTGCTTGTACCGCTCGTCCTCGGGGTGGACGGCGACGGCCGTGTCACCGAGCATCGTCTCCGCGCGGGTGGTGGCGACGACGATCGTCTCGTCCCCGTCCCCGTACTTCATGGAGACCAGCTCGCCGTCGTCGTCCTGGTACTCGACCTCGATGTCGGAGATCGCGGTCAGGCAGCGCGGGCACCAGTTGATGATGCGCTCGGCGCGGTAGATCAGCTCCTCGTCGTGGAGCCGCTTGAAGATGGTCTGGACGGCCCGGGAGAGGCCCTCGTCCATCGTGAAGCGCTCACGGGACCAGTCGACGGCGTCGCCGAGGCGGCGCATCTGGCCGCTGATCTGACCGCCGGACTCGCCCTTCCACTGCCAGACGCGCTCGACGAACGCCTCACGGCCGAGGTCGTACCGGGACTTGCCCTCCTTGGCCAGCTCCCGCTCGACGACGTTCTGCGTGGCGATGCCGGCGTGGTCCATGCCGGGCTGCCACAGCGTCTC
The DNA here is from genome assembly GCF_042717365.1 of Streptomyces sp. NPDC058534. NCBI lineage: Bacteria > Bacillati > Actinomycetota > Actinomycetes > Kitasatosporales > Streptomycetaceae > Streptomyces > Streptomyces sp. NPDC058534. The sequence continues at coordinate 15,474 of NZ_JBHXNW010000001.1, read as the reverse complement.
GTACCCCTGCATGCGCTTGCGGCGGGTCAGGGCGTCGATGAGCGTGTGCTCGAAGGCGTGCCCGAGGTGCAGGCTGCCGGTGACGTTAGGCGGGGGGATGACGACGGTGTACGGAGGCTTCTCGCTCTTGGCGTCGGCCTCGAAGTAACCCCGTTCTACCCAGCGCTCGTACAGCTGCCCCTCTACATCGGCCGGCGCGTACTGGGTCGGCAGTTCGGTGCTGGGTGCTGGCTGCGGCTGCTGAGAGTTCTCGGTCACGGGGGTCAGTTTAAGGGCGTCACGGCCCTGTCCCGAAACGCGTTTCTTCTGTAACGGTGCGGCCCCCGGTGACCTGCGCACGCCAGGTCTGAGTCAGGATGTCAGCATCACGTAAGCATCTGGAGGGGAACCCAGGAATGAGTCACAACCAGCCGGGCCCGTACGGCGGGCAGCCCCAGCAGCCCGGACCGTACGGCCAGCCGGGCCCGTACGGCCAGCAGCCGCCGCAGGCCCCTCAGCCCGGCTACGGCTACCCCCAGCAGACGCCCCCGCCGCAGCAGCCGGGCTACGGCTACCCGCAGCAGCCCCAGCAGGGCGGCGTCCCGCCGCAGACCCCTCCCTACGGCCAGCAGCCCCCGTACGGCCAACAGCCGCCCTACGGCCAGCAGCCCCCGTACGGCCAGCAGCCCTACGGCATGCCCCAGCCCCCGGCGCCGGGCGGCGGCAAGAAGAAGACCGGCCTGATCATCGGCGCGGTGGCGGTCGTGGCGGCGATCGGCGTGGGCGCGTACTTCGTGCTGGGCGGGGGCGGCGGCGCGGGCGGCCTGGAGGACGACGGCGCGCACAAGCTGACGACGCCGACGACGGTCCTGAGCGACTACACGCGTGCCGGTGACGAGTCCGCGCCGTCCTCCGAGAGCGATGCGAAGGACCTCGCGAAGACCGGGATCGAAGACGGCAAGGGGGTATCCGGGTTCTACTCCACTGCGGACCTCAGCGACTACGACCCCTCGGACCCGGAGACCGCTCCCGACCCGAGTGAGATGGCGACGGCCAAGGGCATCACCTTCCTCGGCGGCTACGGGAAGATCTCCGACCCCGACGCGACTCTCGACAAGTTCTTCGCGGAGTTCAAGAAGCAGTCCGAGAAGAGCTCTTCGTCGGGCAGCGGAACGGGCGGCGGCAAGGTGGTCGGGGAGCCCGAGTCGGTCGACATCGACGGGGCGGTCATGAAGTGCCAGGGGGTGGAGGGGAAGAACCCGCTCACCAAGAAGGAGAAGACCGACTGGATCTGCGCGTGGGCCGACTACAGCACCGCCGCGGTCGTTTCCCCCGGTGACGCCACCAAGGGCGTGACGAAGGACGTCGCCGTGGACATCACGACCAAGCTCCGCGAGGAGATCCGCGTCAAGGCCTGAGACAGGCGGACAGCTGAAGGGGCCCCGGTCGGGAGTCGACCGGGGCCCCTTCGGCGTCTGTCGTACGTACGGCGGTTACGCCGTCTTCTGCTCGCCCGAGCCGCGCCCCCGCGAATCCCGGGGGATCAGCGTCGGGTTGACGTTGGAGAGGACCACGTCGGCGGTGATGACGACGCGGGCGACGTCCTTGCGGGACGGGACCTCGTACATCACGCCCTGGAGGACCTCCTCCATGATGGCGCGCAGGCCGCGGGCGCCGGTCTGGCGGAGGATGGCCTGGTCGGCGATGGCCTCCAGGGCCTCGCGCTCGAAGTCCAGCTCCACGCCGTCGAGTTCGAAGAGGCGCTCGTACTGCTTGACGAGGGCGTTGCGCGGCTCGACCAGGATCTGGAGCAGGGCCTCGCGGTCGAGGTTGTGGACCGAGGTGATGACCGGGAGCCGGCCGATGAACTCGGGGATCATGCCGAACTTGACCAGGTCCTCCGGCATGACCTGCTCGAACTGGTCCTTGGACTCGATCTCCCGCTTGGAGCGGATCTGCGCGCCGAAGCCGATGCCCTTGGCGCCCGCCCGGCCCTCGATGATCTTCTCCAGGCCGGCGAAGGCACCGCCCACGATGAACAGGACGTTCGTCGTGTCGATCTGGATGAACTCCTGGTGGGGGTGCTTGCGGCCGCCCTGCGGCGGGACGGAGGCCGTGGTGCCCTCCAGGATCTTCAGCAGGGCCTGCTGGACGCCCTCGCCCGACACGTCGCGCGTGATGGAGGGGTTTTCACTCTTCCGCGCGACCTTGTCGATCTCGTCGATGTAGATGATCCCGGTCTCGGCCTTCTTGACGTCGTAGTCGGCGGCCTGGATCAGCTTCAGCAGGATGTTCTCGACGTCCTCGCCGACGTACCCCGCCTCGGTGAGCGCCGTGGCGTCGGCGATCGCGAAGGGGACGTTCAGCATGCGCGCCAGGGTCTGCGCGAGGAGGGTCTTGCCGGAGCCCGTGGGGCCCAGCAGGAGGATGTTGGACTTCGCCAACTCGATGGCGTCCTCGCGGCCTTGGGCGCCGCCGTTCTCACCGGCCTGGACCCGCTTGTAGTGGTTGTACACCGCGACGGAGAGGGCCTTCTTGGCCGCCTCCTGGCCGACCACGTAGCCCTCGAGGAACTCGTAGATCTCGCGGGGCTTCGGAAGCTCCTCCCAGCGCACCTCGCTGGTCTCCGCGAGCTCTTCCTCGATGATCTCGTTGCAGAGATCGATGCACTCGTCGCAGATATAGACACCGGGCCCTGCGATGAGCTTCTTGACCTGCTTCTGGCTCTTGCCGCAGAACGAGCACTTGAGCAGATCGCCGCCGTCACCGATGCGTGCCACGGTGTGCTTCCCCTTCGCCTGGGAGACTCCTGGACGTCGACCTGACGTCAACGTGCAGCGGACTCCTGGTGCTGCCTTATGTCCGACGGTACCTTGCCGGGCCCCCCGTCCGGGCCCCCCTTGGCACGGTTCGCTTTGACGTGAATCGCGTCAAACCGTGCCAAGGAGCGGCAGACGATACAGCCTCCCGCCTAGCGGAGAGAGGAGTTGTCCATCTTCCGGGTGGTGATGATCTGGTCGATCAGGCCGTAGCTCAGCGCGTCCTCGGCCGTGAGGATCTTGTCGCGCTCGATGTCCTCGCGGATCTTCTCGACCGGCGTGGTGGAGTGCTTGGCCAGCATCTCCTCCAGCTGCGAGCGCATCCGGAGGATTTCGTTGGCGGCGATCTCCAGGTCGGAGACCTGACCGCGGCCGGTCTCGCTGTACGGCTGGTGGATCAGCACACGGGCGTTCGGGAGCGCCATGCGCTTGCCCGGGGTGCCGGCGGCCAACAGGACGGCGGCGGCGGAGGCGGCCTGGCCCATGCAGACCGTCTGGATGTCCGGCTTCACGTACTGCATCGTGTCGTAGATGGCCGTGAGCGCCGTGAAGGAGCCGCCGGGGCTGTTGATGTAGACCGAGATGTCCCGGTCGGGGTCCATCGACTCCAGGCACAGCAGCTGCGCCATGACGTCGTTGGCGGAGGCGTCGTCGATCTGGACGCCGAGGAAGATCACGCGCTCCTCGAAGAGCTTCGCGTACGGGTCGTACTCACGCACGCCCTGCGAGGTGCGCTCGACGAAGCGCGGGATCACGTAGCGGGACTCGGCGGACGGGCCGGTGTACTCGGCACGCGAGCGGTCGTACAGGCCGCTGCCGGGGAAGTCGTTCACAGTGTCTCCTGTAAAGGGGCTGAGGCGGTCGGCTCGGGGCGGGGGATGGCTCAGGCGCCCGTGCCGCCACCGCCCGGCATGCCGGCGGCCGTGGTGATCACGTCGTCGACGAGGCCGTACTGCTTGGCCTCGAAGGCGTCGAACCAGCGGTCGCGGTCCGAGTCGCGGGTGATCTGCTCGATCGTCTGACCGGTGTGCTGCGAGGTCAGCTCGGCCATGCGCTTCTTGGTGTGCAGCAGCCGCTCGGCGTGGATCTTGATGTCCGAGGCCGAACCGGCGAGGCCGGCGGACGGCTGGTGGATCAGGATCTCGGCGTTCGGGAGCGCGAAGCGCTTGCCCGGGGTGCCCGCGCTGAGCAGGAACTGCCCCATGGAGGCCGCGAGGCCCATCGCGATCGTCACCACGTCGTTCTTGATGTACTGCATGGTGTCGTAGATCGCCATGCCGGCCGTGATCGAACCGCCCGGGCTGTTGATGTACAGGAAGATGTCCTTGTCCGGGTCGGCGGCAAGGAGCAGCAGCTGTGCGGTGATCTTGTTGGCGATGTCGTCGTCGACCGGCTGGCCGAGGAAGATGATCCGCTCGCCGAGCAGCCGGTTGTAGACCTGGTCGCCGAGGCCGCCACCGATCGAGGGCTCGCCGGCGGCTGAGGGCATCAGATTCGTCACGTATCCACCTGCTCGTCTTACGACGGCGCCGGGCCGTCTCACGTTTCCCTGCGGGGCTGGAGCCGCTTTCGGGGACTCCCCTGCCCTCGTATTCATGGACCCTAACGCGGTGGGCCTGCGGCGCCATCCCGGTTCCTGCGGTGTTCGCCGGGGGCGTAGCGCCGTGACGGTGCCTGGCCGTCGCCGGGTGCGGGTCCGTGGGTGGCTGGTCGCGCCCGCGCGGCGGAGGCGCACATCGATACAGCCCCGCGCCCCTGACTGCGCTGCCCAGCCGTAATGCGAAAAGGCCCCGGCACTGAGCGTCGGGGCCCTTTCCACATCCGTCGGAGACGGCGCGAGGGTCAGCCCTCGGTCTTCTCCTCGGTCTTCTCCTCGGCCTTCTCGTCACCCGACTCGGTGGACTCGGCGGCGGCCTCCGTGGCCTCCGTCTCCTCGTCCTCGTCGTCCAGGTCGACGATCTCGCCGTTGGTGTCCTTGACCGTGGCCTTCTCGACCACGGCGGCCAGGGCCTTGCCGCGGGCGACCTCGCCGACGAGGAGCGGGACCTGGCCCTGCTCGACGACGGCCTGGGCGAACTGGTCGGGGGACATGCCGGAGGAGGAGGCGCGGCGCATGAGGTGCTCGGTCAGCTCTTCCTGGCTGACGTTGAGCTTCTCCTGCTTGACCAGCTCGTCGAGGACGAACTGGGTCTTGATGCCCTTGACCGCGGCCTCGCGGGTCTCGGTCTCGAACTCCTCGGCGGTCTTGCCCTGAAGCTCCAGGTACTTCTCCAGGTCGAGACCCATCTGGCCGAGCTGGTGGTGCTCGAGGTTGTGCTTACGGGTGTTGACCTCGTCCTCGAGGAGCTTCTCGGGGACGGGGACCTCGACCAGTTCGAGCAGCTTGTCCAGCACGCGCTCCTGGGCTTGCGTGGCCTGGTCGTACTGCTTCATGTTGGCGAGGCGCTTGCGGCTGTCGGCGCGAACCTCCTCCAGCGTGTCGAACTCCGACGCGAGCTGCGCGAAGTCGTCGTCCAGCTCGGGCAGCTCACGCGCGGCGACCTGGCTGACCTTGACGGTCACCCGGGCCTCCTTGCCGGCCGCCGAGCCGCCCTTGAGCTCGGAGGTGAAGGTGGTCTCGCCACCGGCCTCCAGGCCCGTCACGGCGTCGTCGATGCCTTCCAGCAGCTCGCCGGAGCCGATCGTGTAGGAGACGCCGTCGGCGACGCCGTCCTCCAGGACCTCGCCGTCGACCTCGGCCCGCAGGTCGAGGGTGACCACGTCGCCCTCGGCGGCGGCGCGCTCGACCGGGGAGGTGGAGGCGAAGCGCTCACGCAGCTGCTCCACCGACTTCTCGATGTCCTCGTCGGAGACGTCGACGGCGTCGACCTCCACCTCGATGCCGGAGTAGTCCGGGATCTCGACGGTCGGACGGATGTCGACCTCGGCGGTGAAGTTCAGCGTCTCGCCGTCCTTCAGCTCCGTGATGTCGACCTCGGGCTGGCCGAGCGGGTTCAGCTCGGCCTCGTTGACCGCGTCGGTGTAGAACTTGGGAAGCGCGTCGTTGACCGCCTCCTCCAGCACCGCACCGCGGCCGAACCGCTGGTCGATGACCCGGGCCGGGATCTTGCCCTTGCGGAAGCCCTTCACCGTGACCTGCTGGTTGATCTTCTTGTACGCCGCGTCGAGGCTGTCCTTGAGCTCCTCGAAGGGCACCTCGACAGTGAGCCGAACCCGGGTCGGGTTGAGGGTCTCCACGGCGCTCTTCACGGTTCGGTCTCCTTGGTGGCTGACTTCTTGGGTTCTGCCGGAACCAGAGGGCGTCCGGCAAGTTTCGCCGCCCGGAGACTTCAGACGCTGAGACACACGGGCGTGCAGCTTGCATAGTAACGGCAGCGACTACACGGCCCAAAAGGCGATCACCCGTGCCCGTCCGGAAGGATCGGTGGAACTCGACGGTGATCGGCCGAGGTGGTCGGGGTGGCGGGATTTGAACCCACGGCCTTCCGCTCCCAAAGCGGACGCGCTACCAAGCTGCGCCACACCCCGTCTGGTGCGACACGTAGGGTACATGCCGTCGGGCGCCGGGTACCGCAGAGTTTCCGGTGCGTCCGGCCCGGCCAGGCGCGGACCGGAAGGGGTGTGCGGTGAGGGGGAACGACCCGCTACGATGCCTTCAGTGCCGCGGTCACCGACCTGCGGCGCGTGCTGTGCGGGCGTAGCTCAATGGTAGAGCCCTAGTCTTCCAAACTAGCTACGCGGGTTCGATTCCCGTCGCCCGCTCCATACGGCTCAGGGCCAGGTCGGAGGATCATTCCTCCACCTGGCCCTGATCGCTTTCCGGGGTCCCGACCGGACTCGGCGGACGGAACGGACGGTGAGAGCCCTGGACGGCATGTCGAACGCGGGTGCCGCCGGCGCGCACCGGCGGAACGGTGGCTTGGGGCCTCGTACGTCCCTCCTGGTGTCGCTGGTGCTCGCGCTGCTGCTGGGCGCGCTGTCGGCGCTGGTGATGCTTCCGGCGGCCCAGCACCTGCGCTCTCTCCAGGACGGCGAGCGGGCGCGTGCGACCTTGCATACGAGCGGCGCGGGCGCCCTGTTCTTCCTGGTGATCTCGGTCGTCGCGGCCGTGTTCGTGGCGCGGCAGCGGCAGCCCTCCTGACCTTCCCCGGCGCGCCCCTGCCAGGTCGGGCCCGGAGGCGGTCTCCCTAGAACTGGATCGAGTTGATCGTGTCCGCTATCGAGTCCAGGAACCGCTGGATGTCGTCGGCCATGCCCGTCGAGGCGAGGAAGAAGCCGAAGAGGACCGCGATGATCGCCGGCCCCGCCTTGATGGAACCTCCCCGCAGCAGCACCACCAGGATGATCGCCAACAGCAGCACCACTGACAGCGAAATGGCCACAACTGATCACACCCTCGGTCGGTCACGCTCTCCCGGCCCGGAGGTGCCGCACCGCACACCCCCGCCAGAACCATCGTGCCACCAACCGGGCCCCGCTATGCGGCGGGTGACACATCGTCCGGCCGGCTCCCGGGTGACTCGGTGCCCCCACGGGCGGGCCCACCCAACGATCGCACCCCGTACAGCAATTCGACAGATCACCCGTACGGGGAATTCCCCCCAGTTCGTTTCCATGCCCACACATCGCGTTCGCAGATATTTCGAATTGTCGTGGCGGCCACAGTGCCGGGCACATCACAGGGAGATCACAGGATCACCCGCGGGCCCCGTAAGCGCATTGAAGGGGACATTCCAGCGGAGTCGCCCGCCGGTCTTATGCGGTGCTTAGTCATGACGAGTCATGACAAGTGGGATGCCCCGGCGGGCCCCGACGTGCCCTGCCTACGTAGGGCCTACCCGGTGATGTGGGGGCCGTCACGCGAACGGAGCCATCGAGTTCCGTGAAATGCGGGGCAGCCGACAGACACGCGGGAGTCGAATAACAGGAATGACGTCGAGGGTTTTACGGAATCACACGGAGAACGCTAGGGTGCCTCAGATGTTCTACGCTGCCCCGTCCCCCACCAGAGCAGCGAGGTCCTGTGACGACTCGCCGAGTTTCCGGCGGGGGGTTGCATGACTGGCTCGCTGCGATCGCACGGTGACCGGAAAACGCCGTCCCCTCCGGACCGGCAGACCCAGCGCCCCCAGCCGGGCCCCCGGCGTGACGCGTTCTTCGACAACGCCAAGTACCTGGCGATCGTGCTGGTCGGCATCGGGCACGCCTGGGGACAGATCCTGGACGGGAACCGGACCGTGGAGACCCTCTACCGGGTCCTGTACACGTTCCACATGCCGGCGTTCATCGTCATCTCCGGCTACTTCTCGCGCAGTTTCGACCTGAGCCCCAAGCGCGTCAAGCGGCTGATCACCGGTGTCGTCGTCCCGTATCTCGTGTTCGAGGTCGCGTACACGCTGCACCGCCGCTTCAGCGAGGACCCGCAGAGCGACTTCAGCCTGCTGGACCCCACCTACCTCCTGTGGTTCCTGTGCGCGCTGTTCGTCTGGCGGCTGACCACGCCGATCTGGCAGACGGTCCGCTGGCCGCTGCCGATCGCGCTCGCCATCGCCGCGCTGGCGTCCGTGACGCCCAACGTCGGGAACGACCTGAACATGCAGCGGGTGCTGCAGTTCCTGCCGTGCTTCGTGCTGGGTCTCGTGCTGCGCCCCGAGCACTTCCAGCTGGTGCGCCGCCGTTCGGTGCGGATCATGGCCGTGCCGGTCGTCGCGGCGGCCGTGGCCATCGCCTGGTGGTCGGTGCCGCGCATGGAGACCGGCTGGTTCTACCGCAACGCCGCCATGCAGGGCACGGGCGCTCCCTGGTGGTCCGGGCCCATCGTGACCCTCGCGCTGTTCGGCTGCTCGGTCGTGCTGACCGCCTGCTTCTTCGCCTGGGTGCCGGGCCGCCGCATGTGGTTCACGGCGCTCGGCACGGGCACGATCTACGGCTACCTGCTGCACGGCTTCCTGGTGAAGGAGGGCAGCTACACGGACTGGTTCCAGCAGCCCCTGCTGGACCAGCCGCTCGGCGAGATCGGACTCACCGTCCTCGGCGCCACCGTCGTCACCCTGTTCTGCACCAAGCCGGTCCAGCGGGCCCTGCGGTTCGTCGTGGAGCCGAAGATGGACTGGGCGTTCAAACGCGACCCGGGTGCGGCCGCCCGTGGACGCAGGGAGCAGGAGAAGAAGACCGAGCCGGCCGACGCGCGCGAGGCGACCGCGCCGAGCAGGGCCGGCGAGAAGGTCTCCGTCTAGCGACGGGTCGGGCGGCCCGTTCCGTCCCCGCCCCAGGCACCCGGTTCGACCAGGCCGAGGAGTGCGCGCATCCGCGTGTACTTCTCGGTCAGCCGCGTGCGGGTGGCCTCGTCGAGGACCGCGAGGCGCGCCGGGTCGGCGTTGTGCGCCAGGTCCGCCGCCTTGACGAGGGCCGCGCCGGGCGTCGCGAGAATCCGTGCCGCGTACGCCTCGGGCGCCTCGCCCGGCCGCCTGGTGAGGGCGAGGACGATGTCCTTGGTACGGCGGCTCAGCGCGGCCTCGCGCAGCCATCGCTCGGAGAGCGCGTCGTCCTCGACGGCGTCGTGCAGCCAGGCCGCCGCGATCTGCTCGTCGTCCCCGCCGCGCCGCCGCACGCCCTCGGCGACGGCCCGCAGGTGTTCGGCGTACGGCCGGCCCGCCTTGTCGGTCTGTCCGGCGTGGGCGGCCCGGGCGGTGGCCTCGACCTCGGCCGGGGAGAGCCGCGGAGTGGGCTGGGGCGGGGGTGGTGTGGGTGAAGAGATGTGGGACACGGGACCCACTGTGTCAGTCGGCGGCCGGCGGCGCGGACTGGGCCACCAGGCCCTCCCGGCTGATCAGCAGGAGCGCCCGGTCGTCGTTGACGTCCTTGGCCACCGCCTCGATCAGATGCCAGGCGGCGCCGTGGAAGCCGCCCGCGACATAGCGGTCGGCCTCGCCGGTGAGCCGGTCGATGCCCTCGGAGATGTCGCGGTCGGAGGTCTCCACCAGGCCGTCAGTGAACAGCATCAGCACGTCTCCGGGACGCAGCGAGCCCTTCACCTGGTCGAACTGCGCCCCGTCGTACACGCCAAGCAGCGGTCCGTCGGCCGACTTCTCCTCCCAGCGGCCGGTGCCGGCGCTGAGCTGGAGGCCCGGCGGATGTCCTGCGGAGTACAGCTCGTAGTCGCCGGAGTCGAGGTCCAGGACCAGGTGGATGGAGGTGGCGAAGCCCTCGTCCCAGTCCTGGCGCAGCAGATAGCCGTTGGCGGCCGGCAGGAAGGCGTGCGGGGGCAGGCTGCCCAGCAGTCCGCCGAACGCGCCCGACAGCAGCAGGGCGCGCGAGGCCGCGTCCATGCCCTTGCCGGAGACGTCGGTGAGGACCACCTCCAGCGTCCGGCCGCCGTTGGTGCGGGCGGCGACGACGAAGTCGCCGGAGAAGGACTGGCCGCCGGCCGGGCGCAGCGCCATCTCGCGGTGCCAGCCGGTCGGCAGCTGGGGCAGCTTGCTCTGGACGCGGATGCGTTCGCGCAGGTCGAAGAGCATGGTGCCGCCGCGCCGCCAGGGCACGCCGACCCGGCTGCGGAACTGGGCGACGAGCAGCCCGAAGAAACCGCAGGCCGCGACGACCAGGACCACGCCGGGGGTGACCCGGGAGGGGCCCTCGGTGTAGGGGCCGAGCTGCACCGACTCCACGATCAGCGCCGTGGCGGCCGCCGCGTACAGGCCGAGCAGGCTTGCCGGGCGCAGCAGCAGACCGCCCGCGACGATCGGCAGGACCAGTGCGGAGGGGGCGCACCAGACGGAGTTCATCATCGTGGTGGCCGCGATGACGGGGATCATGAGCAGCAGTCCGGCGAGCGCGATCCAGTCCGAGCCGTCGCCACGGAAGTAGTCGACGGCGGACCGGCGCACGCCGACGCGGGCCCGGTGCCACTGCTTCTTCCACCGGGCCGGGAACGTCTCGGCGGCCGCGCGCCGCTGTCGTCCTGCTGTCATTAGTTCGGGACCCTATCCATCGGACCGGCCGCTTGGCACGGGAGGTCCCACTTGTCCCCCGTCCGAGGCCCGACTTCGCAGTGAACTTCACGAACGGCCTTCGCACCGCAACCCCGCGGAAATTCCCTCGCTCCGCTCCGTCCCGCCCTGGTACGCATGCTGCATGGGACGCTCCACGGGCAACGACGGCGACGACATGGCGACCGGGCCGCGGGTACTGCGGCGCGACGAATGGGACATCTGGTACGGATCGCTGATCCGTGCCTTCGGCGGGATCCCGGAATCCGCCGAGGAGACGGCGATGTACCGGGAGCTGACGCGGGTCGAGCGCTCGATCGGTGTGTGGGAGGGCGACGCGTGCGTCGGTACGGCGGGGGCGTTCGACTTCCGGCTGACCGTGCCGGGCGGTGCGGCGGTGGCCGCGGCCGGCGTGACGATGGTGAGCGTCGCCGCCACGCACCGGCGGCGGGGCGTGCTGACGTCGATGATGCGACGGCAGTTGGACGACGTACGGTCCTGGGGCGAGCCGCTGGCCGTACTGACCGCCTCCGAACCGGCGATCTACGGCCGGTTCGGGTACGGCGCGGCGACCTTCCAGGTCAACGCGGAGATCGACACGGACCGGGTCCGGCTGTCGGTGCCGCCGGGCACGGATGACGTACGGCTCGCGTACGCGGCGCCCGCCGACGTGCTCGACGCGTGCGAGGCGGTGTACGCCCGGCAGGTGCCGGGGCGGCCCGGGATGCTGGCCCGGCTGCCGGGCTGGGACCGGCTGGCGCTGCTCGATCCGGAGAAGGACCGGGAGGGTGCCTCGCCCCTGCAGTGCGTGGTAGCCCGGCGGGACGGCGAGGTCACCGGGTACGCGCGGTTCCGGGTGCGGCCGGACTGGGAGCCGGCGGGGCCCAAGGGGACGGTGGTGCTGGACGACCTGGCGGGGCTGGACGCGGCGACCGAGGCGGCGCTGTGGCGCTTCCTGTTCGACATCGACCTGACCTCGACGCTGGCGGCGCGGGGGCGGCCGGTCGACGAGGCGTGGCAGTACCAGGTGTCGGACATCCGGCGGTGCCGGCCGACGCTGCGGGACGCGCTGTACGTGCGGCTGGTGGACGTGGGTGCAGCGCTGGCGGCGCGGACCTACCAGGCGCCGGTGGACGTGGTGTTCGAGGTCGAGGACGCCTTCTGTCCCTGGAACGCGGGGCGTTGGCGGCTGAGCGGCGACGGCAAGGGCGCGTCCTGCGAGCGTACGTCCGAAGCGGCGGATCTCGCCCTGTCCGTACGGGAGTTGGGGGCGGCCTACCTCGGTGGGGTGAGCCTGGCCTCGCTGGCCGCGGCCGGGCGGGTGCGGGAGGTGCGGTCCGGGGCGCTGACGGAGGCGTCGGTCGGGTTCGGGTCGGCCGTCGTGCCGTGGCTGCCGTACGGGTTCTGAGGGCGGGGCCCTACCGCTTCTGGCAGGTGGGGCACCAGAAGAGGTTGCGGGCGGCGAGGTCCGCGGTGCGGATCGCGTCGCCGCAGAGATGGCAGGAGAGGCTGGCCCGGCGGTAGACGTAGACCTCGCCGCCGTGGTCGTCGACGCGGGGCGGGCGGCCCATGGCCTCGGGGGTGTGCTCGGGCCGGACGGTGTCGATGCGGTTGTTCCGGACGCCCTCGCGCATGAGGGCGGTGAGGTCGTGCCAGATGGTGTCCCACTCGGCGGGGGTGATGGCCCTGCCGGGACGGTACGGGTCGATGCCGTGGCGGAAGAGGACCTCGGCGCGGTAGACGTTCCCGACGCCGGCGATGACCTTCTGGTCCATGAGCAGGGCGGCGATGGTGGTGCGGCTGCGGGAGACTCGGCGGTAGGCGGCGGTCGGGTCGGCGTCCGGGCGCAGGGGGTCGGGGCCGAGGCGGTCGTGTATCGCCCGTTTCTCCGGGTCGGTGATCAGGGCGCAGGTGGTGGGGCCGCGGAGGTCGACGTACGCGGTGTCGTTCGCGAGGCGGAGGCGGACGGTGTCCGTGGGCGGGGGCGCGGGGATCACGCCGAAGGTGACCTTGCCGAAGAGGCCGAGGTGGATGTGGACCCAGTCGGCGGGCTCGGCGGCACCGAAGCCGAGGAAGAGGTGCTTGCCGTGGGCCTCGGTACGGGCGAGGGGGGTGCCGGTGAGGAGGGCGGCGGAGTCGGCGAACTTGCCCTGGGGGCTGGTGACGTGGACTGCCGTCCGGGCGAAGGCGGCGGCGTAGTCCTGGGCCAGCCGGTGGATGGTGTGCCCCTCTGGCACGGTGTCCTTTCCTTTCCTTTCCTTGCCTTGGCCCACCTGCCCACCCGACTCGGTCGGTCGAGAGGCGGGACTCACCCCGGGGCTCCGCCCCGGCCCCCGGCGGGGACTCCGTCCCCTGCACCCCTGGAGCACCTGCCCGGGCCCCACGTTCCAGCGCCCCGGCGCACGTTCCAGCGCCCCGGAGCCGCGCGTCATCTTGACCCCGGGCCGTGCCCGCCCCGACGCACACACGCCGGGGAAAGGCACCGCCGGAGGCGCCCCGCGCTACTGCTGCGGGTGGTGCGCCGGGACCGGCGGGAGGTCGCCCGTGGTCTCGTAGGACGAGAGCATGTCGATGCGGCGGATGTGGCGCTCGTCGCCGGAGAACGGGGTGGCGAGGAAGGTCTCGACGAACTTCGTCGCCTCGTCCCGCGTGTGCATGCGGGCGCCGACCGCGACGACGTTGGCGTCGTTGTGCTGGCGGCCGAGGGCGGCCGTCTCCTCGCTCCAGGCCAGCGCCGCGCGCACGCCCTTCACCTTGTTCGCGGCGATCTGCTCGCCGTTGCCGGAGCCGCCGATCACGATGCCGAGGGCGCCGGGCTCGGCGGCCGTCCGCTCGGCGGCGCGGAGGCAGAAGGGCGGGTAGTCGTCCTGGGCGTCGTAGATGTGCGGGCCGCAGTCGACGGGGTCGTGGCCCGCCGCCTTGAGCCATTCGACGAGGTGGTTCTTGAATTCGAAGCCCGCATGGTCCGAGCCGAGATACACGCGCATGCGACGAGTGTGACATGCGCCCTAGGGGAGGAGCCTGTCGGGTGTCAGCCTTGAAATCGCCGAGTGAAACTATGGAACCTCAGGCAAAGCTCAAGTAACGATCCGGATTCAGAGGTTCCCCAATCCGTTCACCTCCGTTTCACTGGTCCGGCTCGTACACCGCTCGTACGGGAAAGTGCACGACCGGCGCAAAGGAAAACCTCCCCCATGACTTCGCAGCCGACCTTGACCAAGCCCGAGGACGGGCCCGCGGGGCCCGGAGAACCCGGGCCCGGGCTTCAGGCAGGGCTCAAGAACCGCCACCTGTCGATGATCGCCATCGGCGGTGTCATCGGAGCCGGACTCTTCGTCGGCTCCAGCTCGGGAATCGCCACCGCGGGTCCCGGCATCCTGCTCTCCTACGCCCTCGTCGGCACGCTCGTGGTGCTGGTGATGCGGATGCTCGGGGAGATGTCCGCCGCCAACCCCACCTCCGGCTCCTTCTCCGCGCACGCCGACCGGGCGATCGGCCCCTGGGCCGGGTTCACCATCGGCTGGCTCTACTGGTTCTTCTGGGTCGTCGTCCTGGCCGTGGAGGCGACCGCCGGGGCCGTGATCCTCGAAGGCTGGATACCGGCCGTGCCCCAGTGGGGCTGGGCCCTGATCGTGATGGTCATCCTGACCGCCACCAACCTCGTCTCCGTCGGCTCCTACGGCGAGTTCGAGTTCTGGTTCGCGGGGATCAAGGTCGTCGCCATCGCCGCGTTCATCGTCGTCGGCGGGCTGGCCGTCTTCGGCCTGCTGCCCGGCGCCGACAGCGACCAGGCGGGGCTGGCCAACCTGACGGAGCACGGCGGGTTCCTGCCGAACGGGGCGGGAGCGATCCTGACCGGCGTACTGCTCGTCGTCTTCTCCTTCATGGGCAGCGAGATCCCCACGCTGGCCGCCGGTGAGTCCGAGGACCCGCAGCGCGCCGTCACCAAGGCGACCAACAGCATCATCTGGCGTATCGGCGTCTTCTACCTGGGCTCCATCTTCGTCGTGGTCGCGCTGCTGCCGTGGGACTCGCAGTCGATCATCGACAAGGGCTCGTACGTGGCCGCCCTGGACTCGCTCGGCATCGCGAACGCCGGTCAGATCATGAACTTCATCGTGCTGACCTCGGTGCTCTCCTGCCTGAACTCCGGGCTCTACACCGCCTCCCGCATGGCCTTCTCGCTCGGCCGACGCGGTGACGCACCGAAGCCGTTCGCCCGGACGACCTCGCAGGGCGTGCCGCGGACGGCGATCCTCGTGTCCGTGGTGTTCGGATTCGTCGCCGTCTTCTTCAATTACGAGTTCCCGGACTCCGTCTTCCTCTTCCTCGTCAACTCCTCGGGCGCCGTGGCCCTCTTCGTCTGGCTGGTGATCTGCCTCTCACAGCTGCGGATGCGGAAGATCATCGAGGCGGAGGCGCCGGAGAAGCTGGTGGTGCGGATGTGGCTGTTCCCCTACCTCACCTGGGTGGCCGCCGCCGTCATCGTCTTCGTGCTCGGCTACATGCTCACCGACACGGAGAACAGCGGGCGCACGACCGTGCTGCTGTCGCTGCTCGTCGCGGCGCTCGTCATCGCCGTCGCCCTCGTCAAGCAGCGGATCACCGGGCGGAAGGACGTCGCCGACAAGGCCGTCGCCGAGAAGGGCTGACCGCCGCCCGAACCCGGGACACGAAAGAGGCTCGCC